>JAOZNB010000014.1 GCA_029933995.1 Candidatus Moraniibacteriota bacterium
ATAAAAATCCACGCACTTGTTTTTACCGTTGAATTACGCTCAGATAACTTCTGATTTGCACTTCCTCTATTTATAGCATCAGCACTCGCCAAAAGTTGCTCACTGCCTTTGAGCATATTTGATGCTTTATCTGTTTTTTTATTACTTACACGAAATAATTCATCAGGCACGGAATATGTTTCTGGTGTAAAGTTTGTTGATGCTATTACAACTTTTTGAGGTGTTGCAAAAACTTGAACCGTTACCAAAACATCCTCACCTTCTACAATCCTTTCTCCCACCGCTACACCTGTACTAGTAAATTTCTTATTCAAAATATTTTCTTTGTGCTTTGGACTATTCATCCATGCATCATGTTGTTTTTGTACATCTGTAAATTCTGTGGCCAGATTTTCTCCTGCATATGCAAAATCATAACCAGACTGAAAAAACCATTCCCATGGATCCACGCCATCAGGAGATGTATGCTCAAAATAATCTTCTTCTATCATGTTGTCAAGCTTTCTTTGTGCAACTTCATTAAGTATCTCACTTTCTATCAAATTTGGTAACCCTTCTGATACTCTCTCTGTATTTGTAAGATTAATTACATTAGAATTATTAATTGCTAATTTATAACTATCATTTCCTGCATCAACACACCACGAACTAGAAATCACCAAAAAACCAAAAATTACCAGAAAAAACATTACTTTACCAGTTTTACTATTTTTTTTTGATTTTTTGAGTACTTCACTCATACAAATAGTATACCACGCACCATGTAACAATTCCACATACCTACAAAAATAAAGGCTGTGATTACAAAAAAATTATCATTTATTATATTTCCCGTAGAGACATCTATTCGTTCAATACAGGAAAATTAAGCGTAGGCAATCCTTACTTTAATATTAGACCTCTTAAAAAATCCTTAAATAATTGTCATCTCGAGCGTAGTGATAACGAAGTCGAGAGATCTCAATGTTATAATAGTATGATAAAACTGTGAGTTTAGAGATTTCTCCATTTCGCTCCACCCCGTACGGTAACGGGGCTCCACCACAGTCGAAATGACACATGGATAGGTTTTTTAAGAAGCCTATTATAGTATAGATTCCGTACAAATGATTTTTTATCTGTTCGTACCTCACAGAGAAAATCTATTTTACGGAATGACAAATTTTATCGTTATCCTAAAATATTTTTTTCTCGTAGAGACAGTGTCATTGACCTGTCCGTTCAACGCAAAAAACCACTCTTACCAACATATTTTTTCTCTAGAATAGCAACCAGGTCACTAGGTCTAGTGACCTGGTTACTCCACAATCACTCAAGGACAGGCACAAGGCACTGTCCCTACAATAGCTAAAATAATTAGATATCTAACTTATCAATCCGTCTTTGATGTCGTTCATTTTCAGAGAATTCTGTTTCTAACCACAATCTTACTATTTCCTTCATTTCTGATTCAGAAATAAATCTAGCACCTAGTGACAAAACATTTGCGTCATTGTGTTCACGTGAAAGTGTGACAATTTCTTTCGGACCGCCATAATATACCGCCGCACGTACACCTTGTGTACGATTTGCGCTCATTGCCTCACCTTGTCCAGAACCACCCAAGACAATACCTAAACTTCCATCATCAGTTGCAACAGCCTTTGCAACTGGTACAATGAAATCTGAGTAATCATCACTTTCATCAAAAGATTCCGCACCAAAATCAGTTACATCATGACCTAAGTCTTTTACTAAAAATTGTTTCAATTTTTCTTTTAGATCATAACCAGCATGATCTGTTCCTATATATATTTTCATATTTCCATTATATAGCTACACTAGTAATAAAACAAACTGTATTTACTAATTGTTTATATGTTCCATTATTATTTTTGTGATTTCGTCATCTTTGCTTCCTATATTTTTATTTATCTCTTCGTGAGTGGCTTCAATGCCATGTATTTCACTTTCTATATTATTAATTTTAAGTTTTTTATCAAAATTAATTGAATTTAGTGCTCTGCCTTCATTTAAAGTTGAATGAAAAATCAAAAAAGAAGGTGTATTTTTATCCTTCTCAATATAATTATTTGGCGACGCTTCCTGCAAATCCTTAACTTTACTTCCAAAAACTGGTTCATGCACTATTTTAAATAAAGCTGGTGTGGTTTCTCTTAACTCCACAATATCCAACCCTCCTGAATCCAGAAGGATTGTTTCTTTAATATTTGTCAATCCAAGTCCCACTGATTGTAAATAAGTCTCATTTGTTGAAATAAGCGCTATTAAATGTGCTCCCGCAGAATGACCCAGTAAAATAATATTATTTTTATCACCTCCATACTCTTGAGCGTTTTGATGTGCCCAATTGACTGCTGATGCAATCATACGAGCTTGTTCTTTATAATCAGCATCAGGAAATAATGGATAGTCTACCGAAATAAATAAATTATCTTTTTGTGAAAAAAATTCACCTTTATCAGAATGCAGTGATTTACTACCCATCTTCCATCCACCACCATGAACAAAAATTACTATTGGCTTATCCTCGATATCATCATCTTTATTATATACATCCAACTTACAAGTAGTACAATCATCATATTGAATATCATTTTCTATTATCATCTCACTCACTTGAGACTCATTTGCAAATTCTTCTTTATCCCGTCTTAATTCACGTTTTTGTTTGAAATTTTCATAATATTTATTATCAACCATTTGTTCTGATTCATTTCTTTGATTAACTACAAAATAGCCAAAAACTCCAATAATTAATATTACAATTCCTATTATAATTTTATTTGCCATACAATAATAAAGTAACTACATCATTTAATTAATAAATATTTCAAAAAATATTATTTGTTGAAAGTGCAACACCTGCACACCTGTCTGCATAATAAGTTAATACACAAATAAATTCATCCTAAATCTAAACTTTGATATTATAGCATAGATTCCGGACAATGGTATTTTTTACCAATCACTTCACATCAAATAACACAAACATTCGTTCTTGGAAAAATATACATTTCTGGAATGACAATTCTTAGATAACTCCTTTAATTAAGAATTGACTAAATTTTATTGATTCTTTTTCAAATACTCGTGTGCAGATAGAAGTGCCTTGATAGCATCTCCTACAGCGATGTTATTTTGTCTGTATGCAGAATTTGTTACATCACCTGCAGCAAATACACCTGGACAACTTGTTTCTTGATTTTCAAAGTTTACTTTAATATTGCTCCAATCATCTGTATCTACAAATTCTCCTACAATTTCACTATTTGGTACAGAACCAATCTCTACAAATACTCCTTGTACTGCAATTTCATGTTCTTCATCACTATCATTCTTTTTATATTTTAACCCCGTAACCATTGCCTCTCCCACTACAGCTGAAGCATTTGATTCATAAATTATTTCTACTTTATCAGAGTTCATTATTTCTGCTTGTGTTACCGGATCACCCCGAAGTCCTCCATCTGGCTTACGAGCAATCAAATATACTTTATTTGCATATTTTATCAAATCAACCACAGCTTCAAGTCCACTGTTTCCACCACCTACAACTGCAACATCTTTATCTTTAAAAAATGGTGCATCACACGTTGCACAAAATGCTACACCACGTCCCTCAAAATCAGACTCTCCAGGTACACCAAGTCGTCTGTGTCGTCCACCAGAGCAAACCAAAACTGTTTTTGTTTCATAGATATCCTCACCTACCACGACTTCAAAAGTACCGTCTTCTTTTTTATTTACTTTATCCACATTTTCACCTATGTGTAAATCAATATTATCTTTTTGTGATTCTAAATGCTTCTTCAATTTAATTGCCAAATCTGGACCACTAATAACCTCTTCACCAATCCAATTTTCGATTCCATCAGACACTACAGATTGTCCACCAATTTGAGAAGCAAAAAGAGCTGTTTTAATTTGTTTGCGTGCTGCATACACACCCGCTGCTACAGCTGCTGGACCACCGCCTATAATAATTGTTTCGTACATAATGTTATAAAATAAAAAATAATAAAACCAATACTACAGTGGACGGGCATGCCCGTCCACTACATTCAAGTTTTACAATCCTAATAGATTTGTAAGTTGTACTTGATCAAATCCTACCAAAATTTCTTCTTGACCATCTTTTTCAATGATAATTACTGGTACTCCCATTTGTCCAGTTTTTTCAACCATTGCCTGTGCTTTCTGTTGATCTACAGAAACGTCAATTTCTGTATATTCGACTCCTTTCTCCTGCAAAAAATCTTTTGCCAATGTACAGTATCCACATGTCGGTGTGGAATAAATTGTTACTGTTGCCATACTTTTACTCAAATCAATAACGTATATAATATACGATAATGATTCTTATTATATTACTTATTAATTAACACCCATATTCTACCATAAAAAATGATATCTACAAATCTTGACTATTGGCCTTTTTTCTGACATAATAAAATAACTTGAATATAATTATCTGCCCTTGTGGTGAAATTGGATATCACGTTTGGTTTCGGCCCAAATATTCTAGGTTCAAGTCCTGGCAAGGGCACATACAAAAAAACACTCCACATTATGTGGAGTGTTTTTTATTCTTCCTCACCGTCATCGTCTTCATCATCTTCCTGTTCAACTTTTTTTTCTACATAAAATATATTTGCATATTCAATTCTATCAGCATTGAAGTGCTCTCCTCTTTTAATAATAATTTGTTTTAAATTATCATATTTTTCTTTTTTAAAAGCAACTTCTTTATTTTTTTTGTTAATATATTCTTGCTTTTCTTGTTCACTAACGCCCTTTACATATACATATGAATACCAAGTATTTCCAATCACAACAATAATAAGAACAAATAATGCAAAAATTAAAAATGGAAATAGTTTCATCCACCATTTACGTGCATTTTCCATAATTTGACCAAGGCTACTCCTTGGCTTATTAAATGTATCTCGTCCTTTTAATCCAAACATATTTACAAAATTCTATTAGTTATTTTTTATCCAAAAAAAATGCGACATTCATTGTTGTTCTCAATAAATTTGTACGAACTTCTTCATCATCATTTTCATTTGAACTCTTTTTTATACTATCAGCTGTTTTTACAATATTAATAGATGATACATTTGCAAAATATTCCATATTTTCTATTTTTTGCAAAAAGTAAATTAAATCATTATATTCCCCAGTTATTGCAATCTCTATATTCATTGCACTATCTACAGCAGGCTTTGCGCCCTCTTGTGTTTTGTCATTTGCCTTAGTAGCTTTTGCAGGTTTTGTATCTACTGATTTTAATGCTAATGTAATACCATTATTGCCAGTATCTTGGGCTAATTGTTCCAGCGTTGAAAATAAATGGACCTTTTCATCATCTATATTTGGCAAAAGCACGTTTGTCCAATCGGTATCTTGCTCAATATATGAAATATTTTTCTTAAAAACATAAATATGGTTTAAAAATTCTTCTGCAAGAGCATGATCCAAATGAACTTGTTTCAATTCTGCTGATTTATTTTTAACTATGTCAATCATATTAAATGACTGAGAAATCATTATAATAATTATCACAAAAAAAATAAATACTGTTATTAATTGAATGTAATATTTTTTAATAAAATGTATCATAAGCTATTTCAAACACTCTAAATTAACTTTAAACGTCATTGTAAATAAAACATCTACAGGAACCGTTAATTCTGATTCTGGTACAACTATTTCACTAAAACATGCAATATCATTTCTCTTGATATCACGGAATGTTTCTTTCATAAAAATCACATCTCCACGTGTATCTGCAAGTGCTTTAATTGTAATTACTGCACCATTTGTTTTGACAGAATTAATAATGATATTTTGAGGAATATTTTCACTCAATGTAATCAACAGCTCTGACCATGCAGTATGATTATTAACTAATTTCTCTGTAGCATTCATTTGTTTGTGCACTATTGTAAATTTATCATGTATTGCAGAAATTTCTTTGTACTGTTCCTGCTTTGTAACCGCATTTGCTATATCTTGCATTATTGAAGTCTCAACCTTTAAAATAAAATGCATTGCAAAAAGACTTAGACCTAGAAATAGTAAAATAACTATTAAATAAATTTGTTGCTCTTCAACAATCCGAAAAGCCTTTTGCGTTTGCAAATGTTTTTTTTGTTTATTTGGTAATAAATTAAACCGAATTTTCATATATTTATATTGTTTTTGAAGCTAAGCCAATTACAGTTGCATATTGAACAGCTGTATCCCTATCGATAGGCGGCACACTCTTAAAATTCATATTAACCCAAGGATTTCCAATTTCAATATTATACCCCAAACGTCGTGATAAATACGGCGCAATACCACTCATTCTTGCACCTCCACCACACATGATAATTCTATCAATTGAGTTAGTGTATTTTAAACCCTCTAAATAAAAATCAATTGACTTTTGAGCTTCAGTTGCAAAATTTTCAACAACTGCTTTTGTTGCTTGGAACACATGATCATTTTTCAATACTGATCCAATTCCATACATTATTTTTATCTTTTCAGCCTCTTTGTAAGTTATACCAAATGTTTGTTCTATTGATTTTGTCATTGATTCTGATGAGAGAGGTATACTGGAAGTAAATACTGGTATATTATCCACCGTAATCACAAAGCTCGTACTCTTATCACCTATATCTATTATCATCGTAGTTATACCTTTTTCATTATCTCGCAATAAGCTATTTGTTTGTGCAACAAGATCTATCTCAAAACCATATGCTGTAAGTCCTGCCTTCTTTAATAACTTTATATATTGATTTATAAGTTTTTTAGAAACAGCTACTATAATAACATCAATTTGTCTCTTATCAGTTGTTAATCGACGATCTAAGACTTGCCAATCATAATAGACTTGATCAATTGATAGTGGAATTGTAGCTTCAATTTCCCACTTAATTGCCTCAGTTACTTCATCATCTCTCATTTGTGGAATTGTTACGATACGCAAAAATGCATTTGATTCTGGTAAAGAGCAAATAACATTTTTTGTAGAAATTCCAGCTTTACTCCTTGCACGACTTATTGCTGCTGCCACGCCATCAATATTCTCAATATCACCACCCTTTACCATACCTGAATTAATTTTTTCAGACGCAAAACCATACACAGCGTCATATTGTCCATGACGTGTCATTTGTAATACCTTTATAGATAACTCACTGATATCCAACCCAAAATACGGAGGTGTTGGATCAATGATTTTTTTACTAAAAATTGACATATTTAAACTTTTTTGTTTTTGTATATACTTCTATACTATCACACAACCCAAAACTATTCCATTTCTGTCCACTGATCAATAACATATGAACTACCAGTTGGAAAATATGGAGGTGCTGTTATGAGAAAATTTGGATCATATGTTAATGTACTTGTACCAACACTTTCCTGAGATAAGCCTTGTTTTACTGCTATTGCACCATAAAATTCCATATCTATTTTATCACCTGTTGCATTACCATAATCACTACGTCCTACAAAACCTGTTTGAGCTAACATTGCTGCATCAATTTCCAAAACATTATCATCATCACCATCCCCAGCCACATTTGGTTCTTTTATCGTATCTATACTATCCTCAGCTGCAAGTCCAAGAATAGTTTGTGATGTATAATTTTCATACACAATATCACCATTGATATAGATACGCTGATCCCTACCATTTCCATTGTGATGTGCTGCAATTGTTAATTTTTTACCCGCATCCAGTGTACCATCAATCCACATGTCATTACGCAAATAAATTGCACTTGAGGTTGCTAGTGTAAGTGTTTGATCAAATGATTCTTTTTGAATTGCCTTTGTATCCTTATGGCGTTTTTTTACCCAATATATATCAGCTGTGCCATCAGATTGCAACACAATATGCCATCCTTGTCCACCAGCTAGTGTAGGTAATTCATATTGTAATTGTGCCGCTGACGCAATTTCCGCAAAACTAACTACGATACTATTAAAATCTTGAACTGGTTTTGGAAATATTTTTGATCCTGCAAAAACATCACTGTCTAAAATTGTATTATATTCATGTTGCCAACTTGTCCATACGCCATCTTCTGTCGTACCACTATAATCATATGTTGCAACACTGCTAGTTACTGGACCATTTGCAACACCATCAAAACGAATGCCACCATTTGAATGGACGGAACCATAAAATGTACTTTTATTATCAATTTCCAAATTAGAATCAGACAGTAAAACAAACTCGCTCCATGCAGGACGACGCATACGTACACGCACACTACGTTCTACATTAGGTTCTTTATATGTCCATCCTGTAGCTAAAATCTCCGCATCTGTAGCTCCTGGATTTGGTTTTGTCACACAAATACGATACTTACCAATTGTACCCGCACCATCATAATCTACCTCATATGCTTCTGACTCACTACATTCACCATCCTCATCATCATCAACGCCATATGGATTACCACTTGTCCAAAAATTTGAAACTTCTTCTGCTGTTTTACCATCAAGATGATGTCCAAGATACCACCTATAGAAATAAATACCAGACTCAGCCATGTGCAATGCTTGTTGTTTTGGTTGTGCATGTAAACTCATTTTTACGTGCTCTGTCACAAATCGTATCAATCCCACAAAAATGATAGATGCTACAATTATCATTACCAGACCATATACAATTGCTGTTCCTTTCTTATTTTTCATATTTTTTAATTTTATGTTGGAGTATGTCCAAATGTAGATAAATTACGCATCAAAACATGTGATTGAATACGTACATTATTTGGTTGACGTATTTGATCAACATTAACAAAAAGAAGAATTTTAACCAATGTAACACCTCCCGCATTTACTGGTTCACCCTCTGATGGTGGAACAAGCTCCTCATTTGATAGATCATAATATGTAAATATTGGATCCTCTGAAGTATTATTTACAACATAATTTGCTACACGTGACACAACCTCATCACTTGCATCACCGTCATCTGCAACTATATCATATATTGGTGGCACTACTGTTGTATCAAGCTTTGTAACACCTGCATTGAACGTGTCATTATCATCGTCTAAAAAATAACGTATACGCTCAATTGCCTCATCATCGTCATAATTTGCATAAAAAATAAATTCTGTTGTATTAGCTAATTCTACAGCATATGATCCATCTCCTCCAGAACTTGCTCTACGAATATTTTTAACTGCATTATCAACTCCACGTGAAGCAAACATGGTAGCATAACCCATCTCAATAGAAAAATGATTCATCTGTAGCACCCGCATAAAAAATATTGTAAAACCCATAATAACCATTGACGTAATTGAAATTACAACAATTGTTTCTACAAGTGTAAATCCTTTTTTTATTTTTATATCCATCATATATAATATAAATACATTATGAGTCATCTGGACTTAATTCAATTATTTTACTTTGTAAATTTTCTGGCTTAACAGTATCTGTCTCATCTGCATAATATTTATAAAACAAACCAGATGCATATTCATAATAATTTGTGCAATCATCCTCGTAACTTACACATCCTTCTACACAAGCATGCTCTATACAATCATTATCACAATTACTTGTGCAATCATCAACACAATCTGGTGCTGATACTGTAATATCATAAGTTTCAGAACTATCCAATTCCTCATCTGTGTCCAATATTCCATCTTCATCTACATCCATTGGAAAATACACTTTACCATAAATATCTGTTTGTTGTAATTGATCATAGTCAGGAGTTGTATTTTCCAATCGTACAGTTGCACACTCAAACGGATCTTCTGTTATTGAATCTGTAACTGACACAATGACACCATTTACAGATTCATCTATTATAATCATTTCATTATCATCAACACCATCTCCATTATAATAATCATCATCAAGATTTTTCAAATTACCTGTAGCCTCTACAAAATTATATTCTTTATCAGAAATTGGATTGAACTTCCATAAAACATATCCTGTTTCATTTAATGTAAAATTATATTTTCCAGTACTTGCTATATATCCAGTTACGTCATCACAATCAACCTCACCTTCTTCACCACTTGTTGAACTAGATGTTGCTGTACGGTCTGTATTCACATATACTGGATTACTATCTGTATCCAACCCGAGCATACGCCCACCCGTAAAAGTAAAATTAATATCAGTTAGTGCATTCCCAAATACATCTTTTGTTATAAGACTAAAATCAGGATTGATATCCTGCACAATTGTCATTGTCGTAATAGTTCCCGAAAGAACTGAGGCGTGTGTATATGTTGGATATTCTGGTGTGGTACCTGATGCTATTGTTTGAATATATTCACTTCCTGATTTAGATACTGTAATCTGATACATATCCATACTAATTGGTACATCTTCAAAAAGAACATTACCATTTACATCAGTGTTAGCACTTTCATCCACATTTGGTACAGTTACACCATTTATATCATCAATCTCCACCAATGCGCCACTTACAGCATCACCATTTGAATCCACTATATTAACTGATACTGCCCCATTTATTACAGCTGTTTCATTACCAGATGGTGGTACAAAAAATGATGTTAGAGATATACTATTGTTTGTATTTACGTCACCAGCTACTCCAGTACCCCATAATATTGTAATAATAACGTTTTTATAGTCATTTGTTGCAATATCATTTGATGTACCTACACCATCCTCTGCATCATCCACATAATAAATCTCTGTTAATATGCGATGTGTAATACCATTAATAGTTGTTGTTCTATCATAATTTAATCCTGTTCCAGATGATGCTGAAACTGCACTTCCATCTGGCGGTATGAATGCTGGATCTAGAATAATATCTTCATACGGTGTATTACGTAAAATCTCCATCTCAGCTGTCGCAAATTCAACAGCTGCAATCCGATGTTTAGTCTCCAGTGAATAAGCCATCACGAGTGTATAGGTTTTATAGAAAGTCATAACAGCAATTGCAAAAATTACAACTAAAACCATACTTTCTATCAAAGTAAAGCCTTTACTTGTCCGCCGTAATCTTAGCGAAGGAATTTGCATTTTAGACAAATCTATATTTATAAATCTATTTTTCATTATTTATTTTTGTATTATATAAAACCTCTTGTCATTTATTATAACACAAAAAAACCTAATCCGAAGAATCCCACATATCAATTGCGTATGAGCTTCCAGTTGGAAAAAGTGGTGGTGGTTGATATAACAAATTTCCATCAAAAATTAAATTACGTGTTTCAAAACCAGTTCCATTTGTATATCCAAATCCCATACGAGTATTTGTTGCTATTGAACCAAAAAGCTCTATGGTATCTTTATAATTATTTGACCAATAAGCTCTCCCCACTCTCCCAAGTTGTGATAAAAGTGCGGCATCAATGATTAATGTTTCTGCATCTGAACCACTTGGTGCTCCCAAATCCCCATCAGAATCACGTATAAATTCAATATTACCTTCAGCAGCAAGTCCTAATACTGAACCACTATTACGATCTTCATACAACAAATCATCTGTTCCCAGGAAAATTCTTGCCTCATGACCATTATCTGGACTATGTGCAGCAATCGTTAATTTTTTACCTGCTGGCAAAGTTCCATCAATCCATACATTATCACGTACATATACGATACCTGTATCTGGAATATCTGCAATAACAGTACCTTGATTACGTAACCGTGTAATAGAAAAAGTATCACTGTTATATCTACGTACACGACGAATACGCATCTGCTCTGCAGACGGAACACCAAGTTCAATATATCTACCTTTATTTTCTGGTCCAAAATATAAACCTGCTTCTTGTGCTGCATCCCGCATTATGTCAAAATTAGCTGTCACACTATTAAAATCTTGTGAAACAACTGGAAATCCTTTTCCAGCAAGAAAATGTTCAGAATCATCTAAATCTTCACCAGTGTCTTTTCCTGGATCATTTGACTTTATTGATGCCCACACACCTGAACGCCATCCTCGCACATCACCATCATTATCATAGTATGTAGGAACAGAACTTGTCACAATATTATGAGCTGTCCCATCAAAATGAAATCCTCCATTAACATGCATCGGACCATATACATCCGTACCTGCACTCAAACGAATCATATTATTTGCCAAGATTGCAAATTCACTCCATGACGGTTTACGTAATCTAGCAGTAATCGTGCGTTCTTGACTTATTCCAGAAGAACTTGCACTTCCTTGTGATTCTACATGTAATACGGTCGAATATTCTTCTGGAGCTGTGACACAAACTCTATACTGTCCAATCTCATTATGATTTTCATCCTCATAATCCACAACATATGCCTCTGTACCATCACCATCACCGTCTGTCGTATCAGCATCATCGCAATCACCATCACCATTATCATCTACACCCAACGGATTATTCGTCCAAAATTCCTCAATTTGCGTAGCGGTTTTTCCCTCAATATTGTGTGCGAGGTACCATCTATAGAAATAAATACCTGCTTCTGCCACATGAAGTGCTTGAGTATCTGGTTCGAGAGAAGTATTGTATTTTACATGTGAAACAACAAACTCAATCGTACCCGCAAACAAAACACTCGCAGCTGCAACAACAGCTAAAACATAAACTAATGCCGTACCTCTTTTTTTGTGAATTATCTTTTTCATTTCAAACTTTTAATTTTAAATTAAGTTGGAATATCATCAAACTCAGTCAAATTCCTCACAACAACAAATGACTCAATGCGTACATCATCAGGAGAACGAAATATTGGCTCTGGATTTACATAAAGCACAATCTTCACCATGCGAATATCTGCTGGAGTTGCCGTTGTTTCAAGTGCCATACCTTCAATATCATCATATTCATAAATTGTTCCATCTATATTATAATAAGAAAAAATAACTTCACCTGATGCAATATCATTAGTAATATTATTTGCTAAATCTCGTATATCTTCAGTTCCATTATATGTCGGTGGAATAGCTATATTTGGTTCAATAATACCTCGCTTAAAAATACTATCCTCTACAAAATATCTAACTCTTTCAACTGTACCATCATTGTCATAGTCTGCATAAAAAACAAATTCGTGATCATCAGCCATTTCTATTGGAAATGCACCATTAAGTGGTTGTTGTGCCTTACGCATCATATTTACAGAATCATCAACTGCCTTGCTCGCAACAAAAGATGCTACACCACTCTTAATTGCAAAATGATGCATTGTCCACATCTTCACAAAGAACAGCGAAGATCCCAACATAATAATAGACGTGATTGCAATTGTTACAATCATTTCTACGAATGTTATACCTTTGTATGTTTTATTAAAATTAATCATGAACTCAAAGTTAATTCAATTTCTTTTTGTGTCAGTTTATCAATTTCTATAGAATCTGTTTCTTCATCGTAATCTTCAACGATAACTGTTATATTATAATCTTCACCATCAACCAATTCTTCAGTTTTATTTTCTGGAAAATATACATATCCAAATTCATCTGTAGTAAGAGTCACTTCATACACTGGATCCAGAGTCGTACTTTCTAATTTAACACTTGCCTCACCAACAGGAACAGTTTCTGTATCAACTATCTCCACAATGCGAATAAAAGCACTATCATAATCATTGTCTATAAAAATCATCTGTGCCTCCACATCAGTGTCAGAATCAACAATTGTATTTTGTACATTATTTTCATCATTTGGACTCATCTTCCAGAAAGTATAATCCGAAAAACTTCCTGGTAAAACAATATTATCAATCATGTACACACCAGAATTAGCATAATCACCATTTAGTGTATCTGAGGTAGAATGTATATCAATATCAGCATCAGTTGTATGTGTAGTCTCATTTGTTACAGTTAAGACATATACATTTTCTATATCACCCTCTGCCGTAGTCCCCAAAACCGCACCTCCCAAAATATCAAACTCAACACCCGGCACTCCTTCTCCAAAAGGATCCTGTGACTTAATATTCAATTGAGATATTTTATTTGTATTAAAAGCTGCTGTTGTAATACTTCCTGCAGCAACACTTTGATGAATATAAGTTGGATTATATTCGCCTTCTTCTAAAGGATCTATTGAATCATCCCCTACAAAAGCCTCTAATGTTTCTCGTGTTTCGTAACCAGTTTTTTCTACAGTAATTTCATAACAAGCATCACAAATTGGTGCACCAATATACATAAAATTACCATCAGAATCTGTTGTTCCTGTTAAAATAGACTCACTGCAAGATGGATGACCACTAGTATCACACATATTATCACTAATAGAAATTATCATGCCTTCTACAGATTCTATTGGTTCAATTCCACTATCTAATGCATTAATTGATAATATGCCTCCAGTCGGCATGGCCTCCAATCCTCCTGGTGGCACAAATTGTGATACTAAATTTATTTGTTTTGATTGATATTGTGTGTCATTTAGCACATCAGCTTTTGGTACAGAATTATTTGCTCCTGGTCCCCAGACAATTGCAATACTAACTCTCTTATAATCTTCAAATCTCACATCACCCTCAGCTGCCAATCCATCTACAGGATCATCAACAAAAAATACAGATGTAATTATTCTATAATTTAAACCATTTACAATTACAACTTCATCATCTTCAATGTCACCAATTGGTGCATTTGCCTTTGTTGCAACATTTTCATAAGCCAGATTTCTAAAATGTTCCATTCTCTCATTTGCAAGAGCAACTGCACCACGACGATATTTGGAATCCTGCATATGAATCATTGTACCTGTAAAAACTTTATAAAAAGTTACTACTAATATAGAAAAAACAAATAAAGCAACTAGCCCTTCAATCAGTGTAAATCCTTTTTTTCTATTTTTCATAAACATACTAAATTAAATATTTTCAAGTACGCTGTACATCGGAGTAAGCATAGCGACTGCAAAAAATCCAACTGCACTACCAATGAGTAGCATCAGGACTGGCTCAATAATTGATGAAAGATTCTTTGTGATTTGATTTACTTCTTCTTCATAAAATTCAGCCAACTTTTTCATCATGTCTTCCGTCTTTCCAGTCTCTTCACCAACCTTAATCATTTGAGCAAATATGACAGGGAAAATTTTTGGATATTCTCCAATTATACTAGATAATTCTATACCACGTTGAACCTTGTTACGTCCCTCCATGATAGCATCTTTAAAAAAAGTATTGGAAAGCGTATTTGAAACAATATTCAAAGCTTCTACAACTGAAACTCCACTGTGCAATAATGAACTATAAATTCGTGCAAATCGTGCACAATTAACCTTAATAACAATATTTTTTAAGACTGGCATTTTTAGAAGTGTGAAACTCATTGCCTTTTTACCAACATCCGTGGAAGCTGCTACTTTTATTAACACCACACCACCAATTAAGCCAATTGCAATTAATATTCCATGATTTTTCAGTGCATCACTAAGATGAATAATAAACATCGTTGTTGCTGGCAATTCAACTTCCATATCACCAAATACACCCATAATTTGTGGCAATATATATGTAAGCATAATTACACCTACAACACACATAGCAAATACGATAACAGCTGGATATATCATTGCACCACGAACCTTCGAACTAAGCTCATGTTCTTTTTCCATTTGAACAGTAATAATATCCAATGAATCATCCAATGTACCACCAATTTCACCAACACGTACCATATTTACAAATAAATCATTAAATATTGCTGGGTATTTTGCCAAAGCATCACTAAAAGTAACACCCTTTTGCACATCTTTATAGATTTTTTCTAACACCTCACGAAAATGTTTATTTTCTGTCTGCACGCTTAAATTTGACAGTGACCGAGCAATTGTCAAACCAGACGAAATCATAACACTAAGATTTCTTGTAAAAAATAATTTTTCTTTTAAGCTAACTCCCTGAAGACGATCTAAAAAATTAATACTAATTTTACCTGCTTTTTCTTCTAAACGCTCTATCGAAGTAACAATAAAACCATCTCCTCGCAATTGCATTGCCAAATCTCGCTCATTCGTTGCATCTATTTCGCCAGATCGTGGCGTACCTGCAACATTTTTTGCTGTATAAAGATATTTAGACATTTTCCAAATTTAAAATATAAATTATTCTTTTGTTACTCGCATAACTTCTTCAATACTTGTAAATCCTTGCACCACTTTATAAAAACCATCTTCAACCATTGTAACCATTCCATCTTCCCTAGCCTTTTTTTCCATTGCATCTGATGTTGCATTTTGTGTAATCATCTTTTCAATTTCTTCTGTAATTTCAAAAACCTCATAAATACCACCTCGTCCTTTGTAACCACTATTATTACATTGCGAACATCCCTCTGGTTTAAAAAGTTCAACTTCAGTCCACTTTGTACCGCTTTTTAATCCACCTATTTTATATAATGTTTCTAAAATTGCATCAGTATCATAACTTTTTTCCAATGTTTCAACTTCTTTTGCATCTAATTTATATGATTTACGACACTCTACACACAAACGACGAACCAAACGTTGTGCGATCACAATATTTGTCGTTGATGCAATGAGAAATGGCTCCACACCCATATCAACCATACGAGGAATTGCGCCAGCTGCAGAATTTGTATGTAATGTTGAAAGTACTAAATGTCCTGTCATAGCTGCATGGATTGCAATTTCAAGAGTTTCTTTATCACGAATCTCACCTACCATTATAATATCAGGATCTTGACGAAGCAGCGACCGAAGTCCTGCGGCAAATGTCATACCAATCTTTGATTGAACTTGCGTTTGATTTATACTGTCCATCCGATATTCAACTGGATCTTCTACAGTGGATATATTAACCTCAGGAGAATTCAAAATATCAACTACAGTATATAATGTTGTTGTCTTACCAGAACCAGTTGGACCAGTGACAAGCACCATTCCATTTGGTTTACGAATTTCTCTTTGAATTGCTTCCAAAGCTTCTCCATGCATTCCCATCTTTTCCAAAGTTAATCCACTTGATGATTCATCCAAAAGACGCATTACGATTTTTTCTCCATCAAATACAGGCAGAATACTTACACGAAATGAAATCTTATATTCATCACTTTCCATTTTAAATCGTCCATCCTGCGGTAACCGATGTTCATCCAATTTCAAATTTGATAACACCTTAATACGAGCTACAATCCCAGATAATGTCGATTTTGGCAATGTCATTGCTTGTCTTAAGATGCCATCAACTCGATATCTCACCATCACACTTTTTTCTTGTGGTTCAATATGTATATCAGACGCACCTTCTAATATTGCATGTTTGATAAGAGTTTCAACGATGCGTACAATTGGCAAATCCTCTGCAATCTTTACTAAATCTTCCTCTTGACCTGTTTTTTCTTCATTTTCATCTTTGAGCATGTCGCCAAATTCAACCTCAAGACTTTTTGTATATTGTTTTAAACTAAACCGAATTCCATCTTCTGTCGCTACATACGGCATTATATCAAGATCTGTTTTTTTCTTCAGAAAATCTATCATCTGCAAATTATCAGGATCTTGCATTGCAACCTTAAGAGTATCACCCTCTTTGTCAAATGCAATTACTTGAGATTTTTTTGCAACTGATTCTGGTATCATATTCAAAATCTCACTCGATATTTCCTCCTTTGCCAAGTCCACAAAAGGATATCCTAAAATAGCTGCAAAGCTTTTGACACATTCTGTTTCATCAATGATATTTTCTTCCATTAAAATATCACACAATTGAACATTCTCTCTTTGTGCACGCACAAAAACAGGAGCGATGATTTGCTCATCAACAATTTTCTTCTCTATTAAATAATCGTATAATTGATCGTTTTCTATTTTCATACTTTCTATTTTTGTATCTATATTATTATATCATTAAATTGCACAGAAGCCAAAAAAAATACCTCAACCAGAATTACAAAAGTTTTAATTTTGATTATATCTTCCTAATTTACTCCCAATATTCAGCCTTAAATGTCTCAATGAATGACCTTCAAGAACAAGTCTTATCTACTTAATCCACATGTCTTTACAAAGAATATTGAGGAGTATGATAAACTCACAGTTGACATGTCTTTGCGAGGAACATTTAGCAACGTGGCAACCCTCTTCACCGTCATTGCGAGGAGCGTTTAGCGACGTGGTAAGCTCAATAAGATTATTATAAAACTATAATATTATCATAATATTCTCAGATTATTACATTACCGTTTGAGATTGCTTCACTTAACACACGACATGACACTCCTTGTTCGCAAAGACATGAAAAACAAAAAAACTCTCAAATAATGAAAAATTTTTAATAATATAATGTACTTTTTATTTAATTCATATCCTTCTAACTACTCCTGAGCCACCTCCTCCAGCCTCCTTCGCCAAAGACTACGGCGACCAAAGAATGATTGAAGGCTTTGATTGATATTACTTCAATATCCTCTCCTCCTTTTTAAAGGGGGAGATGTCCGAAGGACAGAGGGGGTTTTGTAACATGCAGTC
>JAOZNB010000088.1 GCA_029933995.1 Candidatus Moraniibacteriota bacterium
AAGTTGCAGATAGTAGCGGAGGATTCAGTTTGTTTGGATGGGCGTTAAATTTATTCAATTAATATTGACAGAGAGTGAAACAGGATAAAAAATCGATGTATGTTCACATCAAAACAATTGAGTTAGCATGGAAAAGCTTGCATAAAAATAAGTTTCGGTCTTTTCTGACGTCCCTTGGAATCATTATTGGTGCTGCAACAATTGTTTTGGTGATAGAGATGGGAGCGGGCGCAAGTGAAAAAATTGAAGAGCAGTATTCTAATATGAGTGTTACAACAATTTTGATTAATGCACCATCAGGATCTGATGGTAAGAGATCTAAATTAAGTGATGATGACATTGATGCTCTTCTCATGAGTGAAAATATCACGAATGCCGTACCACAGTTGTCAGGTAAAATGCAAATAACTGGTGGAGATGAGTCGTACCAGTCAAATATTGTTGGGACTACTTCGGGGTTTACAGATATTGCAAGTATTGAAATGAGTCGAGGAGAGTTTTTTACTGATGAAGATGAGGATGATCATACTAAGGTTGTTGTAATTGGAGCAACGGTGGCAGAAGAGTTATATGGAGATAGAAATGCAAAGGTAGTTGGTGAAGATATAATGGTTGGTAAAAAGCAATTTGAGATTGTGGGGGTTGCAGCATATAAAGGTGGGTCAATTGGGCCAACCTCAGTTGATGATAGTGTGATGATGCCATATTCATCTGCGTATAGATATGCACTAGGTAAGAGTGGTAAATTTAATTTAAATGTTCAAGCTGCAGATGTTGATGTATTGGACTTAGCCATGGAGGATGCTGGTAATATTTTGCGTAAAGAACATAATATCCGTGTAGGAATGACAGATGATTTCAGGTTGCGAGATATGGGTGCAAATGTGCAATCTGCAAAAGATAGTGCACGGACAATGTCACTATTACTTGGCAGTGTAGGATTCATTGTTTTGCTGGTTGGTGGCATTGGAATTATGAATGTAATGCATATTATAGTAAAAGAGCGAACCAAAGAAATTGGTATAAGGAAGGCAATTGGAGCAAAACGAATATATATATTATTACAGTTTTTATTTGAAGCTATAATTCTGAGTGCTTTTGGTGCTGTTGTTGGCATAATTATTGCTACGGGATTATTTTATATATTGGTGGGGTATGGATTAGATATAACATTTGTGTGGTGGAGTTATTTATTGTCAGTATTTTTTACGGTTGCTATTGGCGTGTTTTTTGGTTATTATCCAGCATTGAATGCTTCACGATTAAAACCAATAGATACATTGCGATATGAATAAAACTTATGTGTTTTGCACATTTCTGCGTCAAAAGTAAATGAATTCAATCAGTGTATTATCAATACACTTCAATCATTAATTTACTTTTTCCTTGAACTGAACAAAACACATAAGTTTTATAAAAAAAATGAGTGTCTTTGCGAGGAGGTACGACGACTGTGTCCTGCCGTAGCCTTGGCGAAGGAGGGAGCAATCTCAGTAAGATTATCGATGTACTTAACGAAATTGCCACGTCGCTAAACGCTTCTCGCAATGACATTTATATGAAGTATATATTTTTTAATTAATAACATAAAGTATGAAAAATTACATAGTGGGGACAATTGTTTTATTAGGTGCGGTTACATTTTTAGGTGGTTGTGGAACTAATGAAAGTGATGATCTCGCACAATTGCAAGATATTGTATCAAATGAATCAGATGCTCTGAGTACACCTAGTCGGCCAGCTGAAATAAATGGTACAATTGCATCAATGGAAGGTAATCAGCTTGTTGTAAAAAATGAAGTAGGTAGAGAAGTACTGTCTGACGAAGATCGTGAAAAGCGAAAAGCAGATAGAGCCAGTATGACACAAGAAGAAAAACAAGCAGCACGTGCACAAGAAATGGAGGCTGTAGAATCTGAAGATGTATTAGTTGATGTACCAGTTGGAGCTCTGATGATAAAAGGTACGGGAATTGGTGATGGAGGAAGTATGAAAGCTGTTTTTGATGATTTGGGAGAAGGTGCTTATATTTCTGTTTGGATGAATGGAGATGAAGTAGAAGCTATTAAAATTAAAGGTTTATAATTAGAACTTTCATACTTTGCGCCTTGCATTGTACTAAAGTGTGAAAGTCTTAAATTCTATATGAAAAAAATAAAAGTGATAAAAATTGTAGGAATAGTGGTAGTTGTTGGATTAATAGCTTACGGCATACTTTATTTTGGATTTTTGAAAAAAGATACTCCTGAATTAGAGTTTACAACAGAGAAAGTTGTAAAAGGAAGTATTCAATCATCAATTTCAGTCGATGGAACTATAGTTTTTGATACTTGGAATTTAGAATTTTTGAATTCTGGAATTGTACAGACAATTGATGTAGAACTAGGTGATGAAGTAAAAAAGGATCAAATTATTGCTGTTTTAGATGCAAGTGCAGAAAGTAATCGTATTGCACAGTCAACTGCAGATTTGAATGCAAGTGTCGCAAACAGAGATCGTATATCTGAAGATGGTGTTGATTATGAGCTTCAAGAAGAAAAATATGATGCAGCAAAGGATAAGGAAGATGCAGAAGATGATTTGTATGATGAATATGTAGATTTGTATGGAAAAGAATCAACACAAGCGCTATCTCAAAAAGTAAAGAAGGAAATTGCAGAGGATGATGTGGAAATAGCTAAAAAACAATTGGAACAGGTTGAGGTAAGCTATGATAATGCACAATATCAAGTTGATAAAAGTAGCGCTGCGTATCAGCAATCATTGCAGGTATATGATGATTATGAAATTACAGCACCTGTAAGTGGTGCAGTTATCGCTCAAATAAATGGTACAGAAGGTAGTGTCATTTTGAATAATAACAATAATACAACAGAACCATTTATTGTAATGGTTGATCCTGATAGTTTTTGGTTTGAGACTTATGTGGAGGATGTAGAAGCGCTCAAAATTACACCAGATATGAAAGCGTATATTACCCTGGATGCATATCCAAATAAAGAATTTGAAGGCCACGCAATTTTTGTTTCACCAGTAGCTGAACTTGATTCAAATGATCTGGCAACATATAAAGTTATTATTGCTGTTGATGATATTGAAGAGCAATTATTGAGTGATATGTTTGGCTCTGCTGAACTTGTATCTGAAGAAGTACGAGATGTGCTTATGATTTCAAGTGCGGCTGTTACAAATAAAAATGGCAAAAAAGTTGTCATTATTAAAACTTCAAATGGCTTTGAAGAAAAAGAAGTTCAAACAGGTTTTACAAATGGCAAAAAAGTTGAAATTACAGCAGGTTTAAAGTTGGGAGAGGAAATTGTAATTATAAAATAAATTGTTTACAAAATTTTTAGTTAAAGAAGAAATATGAAAAAATTAATTTCATTACAAAAAATTCATAAAGGATATCAATTGGGCAAAAATTTTGTCCCAATTATTAAAGGTGTTGATATTGAAATTAATAAAGGAGAATTTATTGTTTTGATGGGTCCATCCGGATCAGGGAAGACGACACTTATGAATGTTTTGGGGTGTTTAGATGTACCAGAAAAAGGAAATTATTTTTTAGATGGGCAAGATGTGTCACGCATGAGTGAGGATGAATTATCAGAAATTCGTAATAAATATATAGGATTTGTATTTCAAAGTTTTAATTTAATTCCAGACCTAACTGTTTTGGAAAATGTATCTTTGCCGAGCTTGTATGCTGGAAATGAAGATATTGGTAAAGCAAAAAAAATCTTAGAAGAAATTGGACTTGGTGAAAGATTGGAACATCAACCAAGTGAATTATCTGGAGGTCAAAGACAGCGTGTAGCAATTGCAAGAGCACTCATTAATAGCCCAGATATAATTTTTGCAGATGAGCCAACTGGAAACCTTGATTCAAAATCGGGTAAAGAGGTGATGGAAATTTTTCGTAAATTAAACGAAGGTGGCACAACAATTATTTTGGTAACACACGATGCACTTACAGCAAGTTTTGCATCACGTACAATAGACTTGAAGGATGGTCTAATTATTTAATTAGTTACATATAATATGAAAGAATAAAAATATATGTGCGTATTAATTAAATGAAGACAATAATCAAATAAGTTTATAAATAATTATGAAGAAAAAGAATATTGTAGTTGCATCAATGGTAATGATGACGATGGTTATTTTTGTTGGTTGTGAACAAGTGCAAAAAGAAGAAGTAGTAGAACAAATACAAGGTTTAGTAGGTGAGACAGTTGTGGATGATGAATATGTTGTGGATCCAAGTGATAATATAAAACCACGTACTTTAATTAGTGATATTGAGACTGGGGATTTAAGCGAGGCCGAAGAAGCTGGATTAATCTTGATGTGAGAAGAAGAAAAATTAGCGCATGATGTATATACGACATTGTATAAAAAATGGGGTCAAAATACATTTCAAAATATTGCAAAGAGTGAACAAACACATATGGATACTGTGAAAGTATTACTTGATAAGTATAGTATTACAGATCCTGTAGTAAGTAGTGAAGTTGGTGTGTTTACAGCGCTAGAGATGCAGAAGTTGTATGATGGTTTGGTTGCAAAAGGTAATGTGTCACTCGTAGAAGCATTAACAGTTGGAACAATTGTTGAGGATTTTGATATCAGGGATCTAAATAAATTTTTAGCAGAAACTGATAATGAAGATATCCAAATTGCATATCAAAACCTTAATAAGGGTTCACGTAATCACTTGAGAGCATATGTGCGACAACTAGAGCGAAATGGCGGAGAATATACGCCACAATATATTAGTCAGGTAGAGTATGATGAAATTATTGCAGGCGAGCAAGAGCGTGGAAGTGTAGATGCAAAAGGTCAGGGACAAGATATGGGAAGTCGTCAAGGTCAGGGCAGAGGAGACAATGGTGGTGAACGAGGTATGAATCGCGTACAGTAAGTATGTAAAAAATTCAATTTTGTCATACCTGCGAAGGCAGGTATCCAAGATGGTATACACATATTATTAAATAAAATATTGTTAAAGACTATTTATTATAGAGAATGTATTTATAATAACAATTCGTATTTTGTAGTGGTTCTAGATTCCTGCCTTCGCAGGAATGACAGGTTGATTATGTATGAATAATTAGTTATGTATGTACTTTTTTGATGCTGAAGTAGGGGACGGTCATGACCGTCCCTTACATTTATATGATAAAATTATGTCATTAATTAAATAATAAAATTATGAAAAAAATAATTATAGCAAGTATATTTTTATTAGTTCCATTAT
>JAOZNB010000015.1:0-2273 GCA_029933995.1 Candidatus Moraniibacteriota bacterium
CCGAGTACCATTAGTTCCAAAGGTAATATCTAATGCTCCTGTGCTGGTTAATTTTGCTATGTATATATCATTACCTCCTGCTCCAGCAGAATCATCTGAATACCCTGCAACGATATATCCTCCGTCTGATGTTTGAGTGATGGACTCTGCATAATCACTATCCGTTCCCCCAACAAACTCCGCAAAAGTAGGCACTTCGATGTTCTGATAGATTGCAAATGAATCTTTATTTGTATCTGTATTTGCAATAGTTAATTTTGCATCTGGAATAGTAAGTCCAATACCAACATTTGCACTTGATTTATCAATAAAAAGATGATTTGTATTAAAAGCTATGTCTCCAGTTGCAGATGCTGTATCAAAATTAAGTGTATTAAAAGTGGTACTATATGAAATTCTTCCTTCATTTGTTCCACTTGCTCCAATATGAAATGAACTTGGTCCTGGTCCTAAATATAAATCCCTCCAACGCCGTGAATTTGAACCCAATGATGCAAGTTTATCATTACCTGGCACCACTTCTCCTAACAAACTATTTCCAAGCATTATCTGATTTGATGCTGTTGGTTCTGCATCATAACCTATCGCTGTTGAATTTGAATAAACAAATTGAGGAGTTGCTGTGTGAGTTCCTGTGCCTTGATTATAAATATTATCAATTTGACTACCATTTACTGCTTCAATTGTATTTGCATCTATTATTTTAAATTGCTGGTATATCTCTATCCCTCCAGGTATTGTTCCCGTTGATGTAATATGTAAATTTACATACTCATTTACACTCCCAAATCCATGAGTTGTAATTGTAATTTGGTTTGTTGCTATATTAACATCTGCTGAAGCAAAAGTTTTTGCATTTGCTGTATCATCATTAAAAATGTTAAATGCATTTCGCCCAATTGCAGTATTATTATCACCTTGGTTATACGTCAAAGTATCCATACCTAAACCTAAAGAATATGAACCTGTGTTATTTTGAAGAGCTTGATTTCCAAAGCCTGAGGAAAATGAACCTGTGTTATTTTGAAGGACATAATCTCCAAAGCCTAGAGAGCCTAAGCCTGTATTATTATAAAGGGCAGAAACTCCAAAGCCTGAAGAATGTGAGCCTGTGTTATTGTAAAGAGCATAATTTCCAAAGCCTGAAGAATATGAACCTGTGTTATTTTGAAGAGTGGACCTTCCAAAACCTGAAGAATTTGAGCCTATATTATTTCGAAGGGCATAACCTCCAAAACCGGAGGAATTTGAACCTGTGTTATCTCGAAGAGCATAATTTCCAAAGCCATAAGAGCCTGCACCTGTGTTATTAGAAAGTGCAGAGTATCCAAAGCCTGAAGAGCTTGTGCCTGTATTATTTTGCAGGGCATAATTTCCAAAGCCTGCCGAAAATAAACCTGTGTTATTTTGAAGAGCATAATTTCCAAAACCGGAGGAATTTGAACCTGTATTATTTTGCAGAGCATAATTTCCAAAGCCTGAAGAATTGAAGCTTGAATTATTAGATCCTGCATTTAATCCAGTAAATGTTAAATTACTATTTGCGGTAAATATTAAATCGTTATTAGAATATATAGCTCCAGATGTTTCATTGTGTATTGGTGCATAATCTGACCCAAGTGATGCATCTGCTACATTATCTGTATAAGTTGTAGTTATATTATCAGCTATTGTAGTCACAAACTTCCAAGGACCACTTGTTGAAGAATCACCTGCATCATTTCTATAAATCCTCCTAACTACTATCCTAGCATCACCTGAAATTGGGATTGCTGATAAGTTTACCTGTTCACTCGATGGAGAAACTTGTGCCGAATAATTTGATGAATTTGTTTCATGACCATCACTATCTACAAAAGTTACCTTATACCTATAATTTCCATTCAAATTCCCAGCTGCCACATTCACAGCCACTGTTGGAGCTGCTGGAGCTGCAATCGGCGCTTCAAAATTAATATTTCCATTAATTGCTAATTTTTCACTTGGTGTTGTCGTTCCAATCCCAATATTTCCATCATTTTGAATATGAAGTCTGTTTTGATTATTTGTCAAAAAACTTAAATCAAAATTATCTGTATTCCCTAGTGTTCTATCAGCCGTTCCTAGCTCTCCTCCGTTAGCAAAGTCTCCACTTCCTCCCCCAACACTCGCACATACCCATGCACTACCATCCCATTGTGTTATTTCTCCATTTGTACACCCTAAACCTGCAAGAGTATCATCATCTCCATCAGCAATATCTGCTGGAATTCCTGTAATAGAACCCCAAGCTG
>JAOZNB010000015.1:2373-18362 GCA_029933995.1 Candidatus Moraniibacteriota bacterium
AATTCATTTGCACCACTTAAAGTTAAATTTGAACCTGCTGTATATGTTGTGTCATCGTCTCCATCAGCTAATCCTGCTGGCACACTCGTTAAATTATCCCAATGCACTGATGATGATCCTGATGTTTGTAATTCTGTTTCTGTATAATATCTAGAATCTAAATCTAAAGAGTTTATCATTGTTAAATGTCCAAAACTATCTACTGAAATATCTTGTATAATTACTCCATTGGAATTATTTACACTTGATTGTGTAGAAGTATCCGTATGTTGAAAATCGTTTCCTACTAGAGTAATGCCATTTGAACCTGTATATGTTGTATCAGTATCAACTGTTGCATTTGCTGGCACCCAATCACTTCCATCCCAACTTAATACTTGACCACTAGTAGGTCCACTTGAAAATGTATCTACATCTGAATGAGCATTAATTGATCCCAAATCTATAGCACTTGGACTTGTACAATCCCAACCACCACTTTTACTTTGTATTAATTGTCCATTTGTACACCCTAAACCTGCAAGAGTGTCATCATCTCCATCAGCAATATCTGCTGGAATTCCTGTAATAGAACCCCAAGCTGGAGTTATTGTAGTATTTCCTGCTGCTATTAATCTTCCTTGTGCATCTACTGTAAAAGTAGAGGTTTGTGTTGTACTACCATAATTTCCTGCTGTTACTGCCGTATTTGCAAGATTAAATTCATTTGCACCACTTAAAGTTAAATTTGAACCTGCTGTATATGTTGTGTCATTATCAGGAACCGTGACGCTTCCTCCATTAGTTAATGAAACTGTGTGATCTAATATTGAAAGATTTTGTGTATCTGTATTATCTAAGTATCCTGCTAAATTAATATTTGTAATTACTCCATCTTCGTCTACATAATCTAGAGAGTTTGTATTTAAAGCTAGACTAGTTACACTTTCAGCAATTGTATAGGTATCTCCATTTTCATTGGTAAAGGTAGCAATAGTATTTCCTCCTTGTAAATTTGTCATTGTTGTGTGAGCTTCTGTAAAAGAAACTATGTATGGATTTGCCTGTGAACCAGTTCCAGTAACTGCAATATCTCCTGCTCCTTGGACAAAGTTTTGAGCATTTACTGTTGTGATTCCTCCGTCTTCGTCTGTATAGGTTAAGGTTCCGTTAGCATTTTGTACTAAAGTAGTTAATGTTTCTAGATTTTGAATATCAACTACTGTAGCTCCTCCGTCTTCATCTGTGTAAGTAAATGTTGAACCTAGTGTAGTTATGGTTGTAGTAGTTTCAGCATCTTGGATATCTATATTTGTAGTGATATTATCTTCATCTACATAAGAAATGATTGAACCTGTTAGAGAAATGTCAGTAGTAGTTTCTAAATCCTTAATATCTACAGTAACTGTAGTATTATCTTCATTGGTATAAGTGAAAGAATTATTAGGAATATCTACAGTTAATATAGTTAGTGTTTCTAAATTAGATACATTAATAGTAGTTGCACCGTTATCTTCATCTGTATAGGTGAAAGTGCCATCATTGTTATCTACAATAGTAGTCGTTGTTTCTTCTGCTTTGAAATCTATTATTGTGGTAGTACTGTCTTCATTAGTATATGTAAAAGTGTTATTTCCGTTATTAATTAAAGTAGAATTTGTTTCATGAAGTTTAACAAATGCATCTAAATCTAAGGCTGTTGTTACTCCACTTTCATCAATGTAACTTAAATTATCCCCTAAGATAGTCAGACTTGTTACTGTTTCAAAGTTATCTATAACTAACTCTAAATCTACCGTTGACAACATTCCATTTTCATCAACATATTCTAAAGTTCTACCATCACCATTTAAAGCAAAAGTAGTGAGTGTTTCTAGACCACTAGTAGATGCAGGTGTCCAATTAACTCCGTTCCAACTTAGAACTTGATTATTTAAAGGAGCTACTGTATTTGTATCTACATCAATTAGATTACTGATACCTGAGTTTAATGATATTTGATTGGTATTGTCTATATTTATTCCTATTCCTGCTGTCACAATTTCATCAGATGAACAAGTAAAGGCACTACCATTCCATGATAGTTTATCTGTACCATTACATGTTGGTGCATCTATTTCAAATTCTTCATCATTTTTTAAGTTTATTCCATCTCCATCTACATAAGTTAGTATTGGTAATTCTATTTCATTTCCTCTTTCTATTGTTAATATGTTTTTATTTATTGATAATAGTTGATTATCAGTGTTTTGTCCTGCTGTTGCTGGTACCCATTGACTTCCGTTGTATGCTAGTACTTCTCCTCCGTTTGCATTTGTTGTGTTTACATCTCCAAATATGCTTATTGTGTCGTATATTTGAGTTATTTCTTCTTCTTGTGGTGTTTTGTCTGTATTTGTGTCTGTGTTTGTATTTGTAATTGTTCTTACTGTTGTTGTGTTTGTTTGAGTTTCTGTATTTGTTGACGTATTAGTTTTAGTTTCTGCTTCTGCTTCTGTTAGTGTGTCATATATATCTGGTATTCCATCTCTATCATCATCATCTTCGTCATCATCTGGTATTATCAGAGATGTACTATCATCTCCATCTTTTATTGTTTGTATGTTTTGTTGAATATTGTCTGTTAATGTTTGATTATTATTTTTTGCAACAAAAAAAAGCCATACGTATATAAACACGGCTGCAATTGATAAGGTGATAACTGTTGTAATTAAAACTGCTTTTAATTGCTGGGAGAACATATATTTTTTATTTAAATTTTTTGTTTGCAACTTTTTTATTATACCACAAATTTAAAATCTCTGCAGATTTTTTAATGTTTTTTCAAAAATCTTGCCAAAACAAAAGAGCTTGGAATTTGAATAAAATATGATAGAACAATTACAGTTGTAATTACTGCCAACCGTTCATCTTGAAATACAAGTGAAATAGCAATGCCAAGTGCAAGAGTAATATAACGTAGATAACTCCCCCATACAAATGCTTTTCCAATATCTTTGTTATGAAGCATCCTATAAAAAAATAATATCACAATAAGTCCCACTGCATAAAAAAGCACTAGCGGTATGAAAATATCTATCAACATCCCAGGATTGTCAAAAATAACACTATTATTTTCTAAACTCATCAAAATAAACAAAACAATTAGTAAACCAAAATTACTAAATTCTCCAAAATTCTTTTTATTCTTATCAAAATGTTCCCGTCCCTTTCTTTTGATAATAATTTTTTGTGTAATATACGCCACAATAAGCGGAATAACTACTATCACAAAAATTGGTAATGCAATTTTCATAGGAGAAACACCCTCACCTCCAAAATCACATGATGCTATACCACCAGTTGTCTGTTCTATCACACACATTGCATCTGATGCAACTGGAGCTTCATCCAATGCAAAATGATTCATAAAAAATGACATACCAAAAGGCACAGCTATAATTGCAATAAGTAGGTTTGTAATTACAATACCAATAGTCATAGGCATATCAGCATGTGATTTCATTGCCCATGTTGTCACCATTCCTCCACCAGGTAATAACGCAAGCAATATTAGTCCCAATCGCAGTACAGGCTCTTGCTCCAAAAATATACCTCCAATATAATATGCAAAAAATGGAAATACTACAAAATTAATCACAACCGATGCAATAATTATTGGATAATTTTTCATTGCTGCTGGTAATTTATCAAAAGTCAGTGGCACAAATGATGGATAAATCATCACTATTGCAGCAATCAAACAAATTACAGGAGTAAATTTAAATCCACCAAAAAAATATACAACTACAAGTCCTAAAAAAATTGCACCCGTAATCCAGAAAAAAAGATATTTTTGAATATTATCTAAAAATTTTATCATATTAATATTATAAAGTAACTAGCTATAAAATCAACTAAAAAAATTCTTAATTTTATCTTATAAATCTTTTAAATTTATCGTACTACCCATCAGAGATTGCTTCACTGAACACACAGCATGACACTTCTTGTTCGCAAAGACGTTGGTACATACACGTCATTGCGAGGAGATACAACAAAACAATCTTTTTTACCGTCTTTGCGAGGAGCGTTTAGCGACGAAGCAATCTCTATGAGAATATCATGAAACTATAAAATTATTATATTACCGTCAGGGATTGCTTCACTGAACACACAACATGTCACTCCTTGTTCGCAAAGATGTGAAAAACAAAAAAGCTTTCACATTAAGTTCCTAATGGTTGTGAAGCTAGGATATTTACTATTTTTATAAATAAACTAAGAGACACCTATACAGAGTGTCTCTTAAAAAAAGTAATATGATTTATAAGTCAATCTTTATTTACTCTTACGATTTGCTTTAATACGATCATTTTCTGTTAAAAATTGCTTTCGCAATCGTACATTTTTTGGTGTAATTTCCAGATATTCATCACCTGACATAATTTCCATACCTTTTTCAATTGTAATTTCAATTGGAGGTATAAGATTAAGTGCATCATCATTTCCGCTTGAACGCATATTTGTCAATTGTTTTCCCTTAATTGGATTTACAGTCATTTCATCTCCTCTTGATGTATTACCGATTACCTGTCCTTGATACACTCCTGTACTTGCTCCAATATACATCATTCCGCGTTGCTGTAAATTTGCTAGTGAAAATCCAAGAGCTTTTCCTGTTTCGCCTGATACCATTGAACCAACTGCACGTCTCTTGATTTCACCCACAAATGGACGAAATTCTAAAAATTGTGTTGATAAAATTCCTTCACCCTTTGTATCAACAATAAATTCATTTCTATACCCCAGCATTCCACGTGTCGGTATCTCAAAAAGCATTCTCACACCATCCTGCTCATGTTTCATATCTGTCATTACACCTTTACGTTTCCCAAGTTTTTCTATAATTGCACCAGAATATTCCTCTGGTACCGTAATTGTGATTTCTTCAAAAGGTTCATGCTTTGCGCCATCAATTTCTTTTATAATTACACGTGGCTGTGATACTGAAATTTCAAATCCCTCACGACGCATATTCTCCAAAAGAACTGCAATATGCAATTCCCCACGACCAGACACTGTAAAATTTTCTCCTGTAAAATCAACTTTCAAACCAACATTAATTTCCAACTCTTTTTCCAATCTCTCACGGATTTGTTCACGTGTCACAAACTCACCCTCTTGCCCTGCAAATGGTGAATTATTAACCAAAAATTCTAGCGAAATCGTAGGTTCATCAACTGTAATAGCTGGCAAAATTTCTGCATCATCTTTTTCACAAATTGTCTCACCAATATCAATATCATCAATTCCTGCAATCATCACGATATCTCCTGCAACAGCTTCTTTTACATCTTTTTTCTCAATACCTTCAAATGTAAGAAGTTTGATAATCTTTGCACTACGAATTTCTTTATCTTCTGCTTTTACAAAAACTGGACCAATTCCTACTGTACCCTCATATATACGAGCTACTGCCATGCGTCCCAAAAAATCATCATACGCCAATGAAAAAGACTGCAATCGAAATGGTGCCTCTGTATCACTCGGTGCAACATCAACATGGTCAATAATTGCATCAAGTAATGGTGTCATATCACTACTATCATCAGTTGGAGTAATTTTTGCAATCCCTTCACGTGCTATCGAATAAATAATCCCAAAATCCAATTGTTCATCATTCGCACCAAGGTCCAAAAATAATTCAAAAATTTCATCTTCCACCTCACCAAGTCGTGCTGCTGGCTTATCAATTTTATTTATAACTACAAGTGGTTTGTGTCCAATTTCTAATGATTTTTTAAGTACAAAACGAGTTTGAGGCATTGGACCTTCTTGAGCATCTACTACCAAAACAACACTATCAATAGAACGTAAAACACGCTCAACCTCACTACCAAAATCAGCATGTCCTGGTGTATCCACAATATTAATTTTTGTACCCTTATATTCTACTGCCGTATTTTTTGCATAGATTGTAATTCCACGTTCTTGTTCAATTGAATCACTGTCCATACTTCCATCAGAGGATGCTCCCGTTTGCTCCATAAGCGCATCAGTAATAGTTGTCTTACCATGATCAACATGAGCAATAATAGCAATATTTCGAATATCCATAAATATAATAAAAAAATAATTTCAAAACTAAAACCGCGCCAAATGTGCGGTAGTTCACATATTCTACAACAAAAAAATACAGAAGTCAAGAAAAAAACCTCCATCGTCAAAGGTTTTTTTCTAACTTTATGAACTATTACAATATTTCCTTTAATTACCGTGATTTTTGTTCTTCCAAAGCATCAACAAGACACTTAAATTCCAATGTTGCAACACAGACCACTTCATCAGCACCACCATAATATACATATAGATCATCACCTTTAAGTACAGAACCACATGAAAATACTGTTCCTGGTCTTAATCCTTTGTTTTCATAATCAGCTTTTGGTTCAAGAATTGGATAATCAAGTCTAGCTGTTAATTCTCCATTCTCTAAATCAAACATTGCAGCACCAAGTCTGTATTGTCCATCATGAGCTGAGAGTGCATGATAAATCAACAACCACTCATTTCCTACTTTTATAGGTGGTCCCGCAATTCCTACCTTTTCACTATCCCATGAATCAGGCCTTGAACACATAACACTTCTACCACCCAATGTCCGTCCATGTTCAAAACTTAAATCTTCCACAAAATCCAACCAAATAGTATGTTTTAATCTATGAAAAAAAGCATATTTCCCATTAATCTTTTCTGACATTAGACATGCATTTTTATCATCCATTCCCTCTGGTGAAATCATGATTGGCACCGTCCAGTTCTTCCATTTCCTAGCTCGAAAATCATCTTCGTTGAGTGATGTAAATGCAACACGTGCTGGACCATGTCCATTATACGCCGTATAGCACATATAGAATCTATCCTTAATTTTTGTAATACGTGCATCTTCACATCCAGAAAATCCTGGTTCTTCACGCATTTCTTCTGGAATTCGTGGCACATAAATTGGTTCATCCAATCTCTCTGTCAAATGAAATCCGTCCTCAGTAGTTGCATAACCCATCACAGATGTATCATTATCATCTTGCGCTCTATATATTATATGAATTTTTTCCTCATCCAAAATAGCTGTTGGGTTAAGTGTATATTTTGATTCCCAATTACCATTATGAGTTGGCTCAATAATTGGATTACCCTCAAATCGCTCAAAGGCAACTGGAGTCGTATTATCACTAACGTATTCCTCACAATCTTTTAATTTAATAAAACTCAATAATTCCTTTAATGATAATGTGGCTACAGCACATACAGTATCAGCTGCACCATAATATAGTCGTAATTCATCGCCTTCCAAAAGTAAACCTGACGGAAATGCAATTCTCGGTATTACACCATATTGTTCATAAATTTCTTCTGGCTTAATAAGTGGTTCAATACTCCGCCCTGTTACATGTGTCGGATTTTCCAAATCAAGTAATACTGTTTCAATGCCAAAAGTAGGTTGACCTGTTTTGTAATTTTGTATATATGAATACATCAGTAACCAACCATCTTTTGTTTTAATTGGTGGTGCACCTATTTCAATATGATCTTCAAGAGATCTCTGGAAATGTAGAGTATGAGAATCTATATTTTCCTCCCATTTATCCCAATATTTTTTGTCCCACATTTGCTCTGGCTTATCAAACTCTGCAATCATAATACGAACAGGTGGAACATCAGTGTTCATTGTAAAAATTGCTATAATTTTTCCATTAATTCTCTCAGGAAAAATTGCCATTGCCTTTGAATTGAAGTGTGTAACTTGATGTTTTGATTCTATAGTTTTAAAGTCTTTTGTTACAGCAACTGCAATTTTAATTCCTTCTGGTGTATGTGGAAAATCTGAAAGTGCTGTATAAGTAATATAATATTTATCATCAATCTTTGTTACACGAGGATCTTCACAACCATACTTCTCCCATTCTTTTTCTGGTTTAATTAATTGAACACGCTTATCTGCAAAACTATAGCCATCATCACTATGAACATATCCAATAGTTGAGAGCTCCATTGTTTGATCTTCATGTTTTTCCTTAAATGACAAAGCTCTGTATAATAAATGATAACCATTTTTATCTTTAATTGGACAACCATTAAAAACTGCTTGAGCCTCCCATGGATTTGCCTTATCAGGTCCTAAAATTGGATTATTTGGATAACGTCGTACTGTTATTTTATTACATTTCATACACATTATATTTTAAAACTTATATATTTTAAGCCTCTTCCTTAGTTTATCATCATTTTTACCTCTTCTGTATTTTTAAGGTCATCCAAAAATTGTTGCAAAGGAGCTGTAGCAACACAAACAAATTTATCTGCACCACCATAATACACAAAAATTTGTTCATCTTTTATTACTGCGCCACAGGAATATATCACTCCCCACTTATGACCCTCATTTTCGTAATACTCTTCAGGTTTTAAAATTGGACTTCGCGATCTGTACAATACTTTCGTAGGATCCTCAAGGTCAAGTAACAATGCTCCCAACAAATATCTGTCAGGGTCTTTGTGATCCATGGCATGATAAAAAACTAACCACCCATCATCTGTCTTGAGTGGTGCAGGTCCAACACCTCGAAACCAACTATCCCATCCACGTGAATGATCAATTGGTCGTGTATTATTACTATTGATAAATGTTGTACCATCCAATTCATCCAAACTATCAAAATAATCAATCAATATTTCTGGATAAAAACTATGAAAAATAGCAAATTTACCATTAATTTTTTCTGGAAAAATAACCCAATTTTTATTCATTTCTCCTGGAGGAGAAATAAGTGTAGTTTTATTCCAATGCCATCGCCTATTTTTAAAATCTTCAAAATTAATTGAAGTTAACGCCACACGTACAGATCCCCATCCATCAAATGCGGTAAAAGTTACATATACCATACCATCAATCAAAACAGCTCTAGGGTCCTCACAACCACCATTTCCATTATTACCAGATGTATACGAAACCGGTGAAGGAAATTGTATTTTAGCAGGCTCTATTTTTCTTTGATAAATACAATTCACAGATCGATTTTCAAGTGATACACCATCAATGGTTGACGCATATCCCCACACTGACATTAAGTCATCACCATCAGCTCTATAAATTATATGAATTGTGCCATCATATTCTATTGCTGTGGGATTATATGTAGCCTTAGCCTCCCAAGGAAGGTGGTTTTGTGGAGACATAATTGGATTTTCAGGTACTCGTTCTAAAATAGATTCTATTATCTCTTCATCATTTATTTTCTCCCCTTTCTCCACCTCTTTCAGATTTTTTTTATCTGTTTTTTTTTCGTGCTCAAAAAAATGACGAATCAAAAATATCTCATCTTTTTCATTCATCCAATAAGATACAAAATATTCATCAAAAAGCACTGTACCAAATATTGCAGAATAATTTATTTTTGTATTTTTTGTCTCATAAATTGGATATTCTGATTTCCATAATACTTTCGTTGGATCACCATAATCAAAAAGCAAACCATACAATTTATATTGAGAGATTTCATTATCAGTCTCAACTACAGCATAAATCACAAATACACCATCATCAACAACCTGCACGTCAAGTACAACAATTTCATCATTCTTTCGAGATTTATCTATAGTTACAAGATCTTTTTTTACACGACTCCACTTCACCAAATCACTTGAAACGTATGCACGCAAAGAATCGCCCCCTGTATACATAACATTACGTCCTGCATATAAATATTCCGAAACAATTTTTCCACTTCCCTCGCACTGATCTAAAATATAAAGTCTCTCCCAATCAATCAAATTTGTTGAACGTGCTACACAAAGCTGTTTTTTGTCACAAACTTTATATGTCAAGTAATATTTTTTACCATCTTTTGATATGTGAAAAAAACTACACTTCCTAAAATCATCTGTTGGACCATTTATATTTACAACTTTTGCATTTGAGGTAAGTGTTTTAAAGGTCATACCATCTTCACTTTCACGCACAGTAAAAGTACCGTGAGCCATATCCCTCTCACTGCACATAAATATATAAGATTTTTCATCAATTAACGATGCGCCAAGACCATACATCGTATTTTTATTTTTCATTCTTTAGTTATAATTTTTTCCATGTATAATATATACATTATAATTGTATTTTCACAAAAACACAAATTTCTATTAAGAAATATACTTCAACTGTTCTAACATAATACATGCGCTATGATAACACTCAATATTATTATCACTACAGAAATTAATTACTGACAAATTTTCACTACCTGGCTGCAACCACACCTTTTTGATATCATGTTTTTTCACATCTGCAATTACTTTTTCTGTTACAGATGGTGGCACAACAAATATCACAACATCAATCAACTGTATAATTTCGTCAAGACTTTTGTATACTTTCTGCCCGAGTATTTGACCACCTTTAAGATTAACTAGTAAAACAATAAATCCTGCATCAAGTAAATTTTTTAATACCTTATACCCATATTTTTCTTCATTTTCAGATGCACCCACTAGAGCATATGTATAATCTTTGTTTATTATTGTATTCATAAAATATTAGTTAGTTAAATTATCTTTTGTATTATTTGATTGTTCAAAATGTTCAAAATATTTAGATTGCACTGCATTGAGATGTACTACAATTTCATCCCTTACAAGCTCTTCTAAGTTATTTACCAAATCATCAAAATTAGGTACTTCTCCCTCCCCTGAAATAACAATATCAAATTTATCAGTATTTACATCCAAACTATTGAGCTTATATTCACTTCCTATTAGCCAATTTTCCACAATGTCTTGAGATTCATTTTGAATTGTTGCTGTATTAACTGTTTTTTTTGAAGTAAGTACTAAAGGAATAATAACCACCAACAGACCTATTCCTATAGTTAAAAATGTACGCTTTAATGCTTTTCCATCAAGTTTCTTTGTAACAAATTTACTCAGTCCTAATAAATGTAAGACTAGACTTCCAGCAACTATTATTGAAAGAAAGTTTGTTAAAAAAAGTATAAAAGCACCACCTGCCATTGAAATATTCCCAACTGAAAGACATATTCCAACTACTGCCAGTGGTGGTACAAGTGCAATTGCAATTGCAGCTCCTGGCAAAGAATCATTTATATCATCACGACTCATAGCAAAAGCTGCAACAGCACCTGAAGCAAGAGCAATAAATAATGCTGTAATATTTGGTGCTACACGAGATGTTATTTCAGAATTAGTTTCAAGTGAAATAAATCCAAAATATGTATCTGCTATAAAATATGAAACAAATACAACTGCTACTGCACCAATTGACACTGTCAAAAAAGACCTGAATGCTCTATCCAATCTACCCATTACTAATGCTGTTGCCATTGCCATTATTGGCATCATCAATGGTGCTATAATCATAGCTCCAATAACCGTTGCTGTGGAATTATCTAATACTCCATAGGCAGCTATCACTGCTGACAATATTGTTAACACTCCAAAGCGTACAAGATATCGTTTTCTTCTAGCTCCTTCATAATAGAATTTCCCTACAAATTCACTAAGCTCATCTTTTCGAAACATGTTGTCTCGAAAGATGCTTTTGATAATATTCATAAACAAAACTATATTTACTATTAACTTATTTTAAAATATCACAAAAAAACACTCTGTACAAACAGAGTGTTTTGATATTTTTGATAAATTAAACTAATTTATGCATCCAACTCACGAACTACATTTTTTGCTGCTGCGCCAAATACAATTGAAAATACGCCTCCAAGCAAAAGCAAAAATGCAATAAACCATACTAGACCAGTTGCAACACCTTCTGTAAAGAAAAACATTACAAATCCAAGAAGAACATTAATAATTGCCATTGGCACTGACGCCTTAAAAGACATGATTCCTGTAAGAATAAAACTAAATCCTATAACATAAACAACGAAAGTTACTAAAAATGTTGCAGAGAAAACTGGCACTGCCAAAACAATAAAACCAGCAATAAAACTAACAACACTTGCAAAAAGAGTAGTCCCTCTTTGAGGATTTTTACTGTTAAATACTGCAATAAAATCAATTAACCCTTTAACCACCAAATAAATACCTAATAATGTTGTCACTAATAGATATGACTTTTCTGGACTTGTAAATAGAAACATTGATATAATAATCAAAATAATACCATAAACAATTGATGCTGTAGACATAGCACCAAATACACCTGTTACCACTTCCTTTTCTTCATTAAACTCACTTATTTCACTCATATTTTTCAAACTTTAATAATTAATAAACATATGATTATAGAACATTGTACCATAAAAATAATAAAAAGCAATATTTTTTACTGCCAAATAAAAACCTCAATAAATTCTTAATTATCTATGTTTTATATTAATACTTACCCTTATTGGTAAATGATCTGAAAAACGAGTTTCATTACACACATAAACTTTCTTTATCTCACAATCATTACTTATAAAAATATGATCTAATATCTTTGCAGGATTCCATGTTGGAAATGTTTCCTTTAATTTTATATCATTCATATTTGTATATTTTTTGATAATTTCAAGTGAATCTTTTTCGATATTAAAGTCACCCGTCAAAATTGTTGTATCTTTATTTCTTTTTAATTTTTTTGCAATAAAATATCGCTGTGCTAAATTAATTTGTTTATTTGTACTTAGATGTGTTGTATAATATTTTATTACACTATTTTCAATTACTATATTTGAACTACACAAATATCTTTTTTCTCCATACCCTGGCAATTTTATCTGTGTATTATTATTTAACTCATATTTTGAAATTATTGCATTGCCCTGATTTATCCACTTTCCCATAACACGTGTTGGGAAAAAATGATTATACTTTAAACTTGTTTTTTTACTTATAATTTTAACTTGATCAATATCTTTACTTCTCCACGAACTTCCATCAATTTCAGCAAACATTACTACGTCTGGTTTTTCTTTTTTAATAAATTTGACAGCATCATTCAAAGAAATTGAATCATGTGGAAAAATATATTTCCACCCCTTAGTAATATATTGCAAATATCCTTTTGACATATACATTCCACTTTGAAAATTAATAAAAAGTATTTTCAATTCTGTCATATCTTTTTTTTATTTACTAAAGTTTCTATATTTCTCATAATATCCAACTTAATTTTATAACAAATATTTTTACCTGATATACACCAAGATACTAATTTATCACATAATCCTGTAATAATTAACACGCTTATAAAAAATATTGAATACGTCATTAAACCAATTAACCCACTTATTTGAGAAAAGTTAAACACAAAACTTAATAAAAAAATAATATTACCCATAAAAAATATTATACCTATAGCAGTAAGCACCTTAATAAATCTAATTCTGCTTATCATTTTATATAAAAAATAATATGGTAAGTACGCAAAAATTGACAATACTGTAACACCTAGTAATCTCAACATAAGTCCCGCATTTCCATCCAATAGAATAATGCCCAGATTTAAAACCGTGTACACCAAAACAAGGCATCCTGTTATAAAGCCCATCAACATCCCAATATTTTTTATAATAATACGATTCTGTAAAATATCCCCCATTAAAAATATATATTACTTTATATATTTTTTATTATATACAACAATTTATAAAATGTATATCATGAGTTTATTTTTTTGCGTTTAGAAAAAAGCACCCCTTCAATTACCAAAATATATAACAGTATTGACACAATCCATATCCAAAACGATATATTATTTTCTTGTTGAGTGCCTAACACCATCCCACTATCAGATGCGTAAGCTTCTGTAATCATTTGTGGCCCACTACCTTCTTCAACTTCATTATTTTGTATATACGACAAACTGACATTAGCAACAGCCATTTTTACAGATTCTTTATTACTTTTTACCTCATCATCCAGTACATCCGTACCAGATGCAGAAGCTTTAAAACTATATTCACTTGGATTTATGGCCTCATTTATAATTATTGCATAATCAATAATTATCGACTCACCCATCAAAAGCTGTCCCATGTCATCCCATTCATATTCAATTATAGTTACTCCTGATGCATCTTTGATTTTATCTACTAATTCAATTTCATATATTGGACTATCTCCTGTATTTTGCATAATAATTTGATGTACAACCATGTCACCAGCTCGCACCGCTCCAATAACATTACTTGCACGACTCAATTTCAATCCTGGCTGTATTTTCCAGCTTTCCATACCAGGTATGTTATCATCAACAACAAAATTTTCTATAGCAATATTCTCCACTACTACAACACCTGTTTGATCCCAAGCATAATTATTATCCAATTCCACTTCTGCTGTTACTGTGCGGACACCAACAGCGCTCCGTACAACAGACTGATCTACTACGTTTGCATTTACAATTACTGTCACAACAAAAGTCTGTACCTCACCTGATTCAAGTCCTGCAAAATTCCAAATATATTCCCCTTGATTATTAGTTGGTGATTTACCACTGGTATCTACTTGATATGTCACTTCTTCTGGTAAAGCAATTACGACTTCCACAGCCTCGGCCACAGCCTCTCCTGTATTTTGATATGTTACCCTATAATTCAATTGTTCCCCTATAGATACTGCATCTCTATCATCATCAATGGCAATAACTAAATCAGGATAGGCAAATACCGTATTTCCTGTCCACTCACCCATAATATTTACAACGCTAAACATCCAATTGTTACCAACAATATTATTATTTATAAAATTGAAAATATTTACCCATGCAGTTGCATCCCCAGTTGATATATTTGCATCACCATCATTATTATTAGCTGTATTACTACCAGTATTTATATATGTTGTTACATTATTTTGAATATTTGCATTATTACTATTATGGATACTTAGTGAGCTACATTCCAAACATTCATCAGGGTTAAATATACTATCTACAGAATCAAACACATAACTAAAAATTGACTGATATTCATTACCCTCATCATTCCAGTGTAAAATATTTCCACTCCATGATCCCATGTTATTAATCATGAGAAAAAACCAATTATCACCAACAATATTTGTATTCACAATATCAACAACACTAATGGCAGCGACCGCATCGCCTGTATTAATATTTACATCTCCATTATTTACTTCAACAATATTGTTTCCCGTATTCACATCTACAATTACATCATTATCAATATCAGCATTATTTTCATTTATAATTTCCACATCAGAATATCCCAAACCTTGACCGCCTTCCAACAAACCTTCTCCAGGCACAATCAAGTCTCCTGTCCACAAACCAAATACATTTATCACTGTGAAAATCCAATTATTACCTATAAGATTTTGATTTGCAATATTTACAAGATTTGTACCAGCAAGCACATCCCCAGTGTCAATATTTGCATCTCCATTATTGTCATTGGCTGTATTATTTCCTGTATCAACTTCAATAGCTACGGTATTTGTAATATTTGCCGTATTTTCATTATAGATTTCAAGTAAATTAGTTAATGAGGTCTCATCTGCATTTTCTAGCAAATCTACAAAATATTCAAAGAGATTAATATCCTCTTCATACAAGCCTTGAATATCATACACGAGTTGCATCCAATTTTTTCCAACAATATTACTATTTACATTATTTAATATATTTACAATACTTTGTACATCACCTGTGTCAATCTCTGCTATAACCTCTTGTTCGGTCTCTGCTAACATATAATCACAACTTTCATCATCAACACAATCTGTAGAAATTGCTTGTACCTCATCCGTTATTTCATTTTTATCTATTTGCTCACAATCATCAATGTCACACAAATCTTGCTCTACACTTTCATCTTTTTTTGATGATTCACTACCGCAATCTCCATCACACACTTGATCTGTATCAACTAGTAAAGAGTCATCTTCAGGACAATCTATTTCAACCATCGGACAATCTTCCTGCTCCTCATCACATTCTACATCAATTATTTCTTCACTCTCATTTTCACATACCACATCTTCAGTATTTT
>JAOZNB010000089.1 GCA_029933995.1 Candidatus Moraniibacteriota bacterium
TGTATTTCTATGCGAAGAGGTATTAAAAATTCATGCAAGTGGTCAAAAAATATTATTTGTGTATCAAACAATACAAAGCGTGATCTAATTAGATTATATGATATCCCAAAAGAAAAAATTCGTGTTGTGTATGAAGGTGTGAATCCAGCGCCATTTGAAAATATAAAAGAGGATGCTGAAATACTTTATAAATATGGAGTGCAAAAACAACAATACTTTGTTTTCATAGGACGATTAGAAGAACGTAAAAATATTTCTAATATTATTAATGCATATGAAATTTTGCGTAAACATTTTGGCGTGACTCAAAAACTTGTTTTAGTCGGGAAAGGTGGACATGGTTGGGAACGGATTGAGCAGGAGATTATAAATCATTCTTTTACAGAAGATATTATTATTACAGGTTTTGTAAGTGCTAAAGAAAAATGGGCACTTCTTCGAAGTGCAGCAGTATTTGTGTTTCCTACGCTTTATGAAGGTTTTGGATTGCCAATATTGGAGGCACAGCAATTAGGTGTGCCAGTTGTTACATCAAATAATTCATCATTAAAAGAGATTTCAAAGAAAAGTGCACTTTTGGTTAATCCATTATTAGCATCAGACATTGCAGAAAAAATGAATATACTTATAACGGATAATAATGTGCGAAATACGATTGTACAAAGTGGCTTTGAAAATATAAAAAGATTTAATTGGGATAGATGTGCAAGACTTGTTGCTAAAGTTGTTGTGAAATTTTAAGTTAATATTTACAAAAATTAAAACCACCAGCGAGAGTCATTGTCTCGTGGTGGTTTTATCATAATTTATTCAAGGAGAAGTTTGTTACATGGCACTTTTATCATGGCAGTCACTTCTTTTGTTAAATCGTCTTGACCCAAAAAAACTTCCTGATACATTATAAGTGTTTCAAAACACTGTTGCGCACTGTAGTCTGTTTCTGGCAGATAAATAAAATCCCAAACGTGATTTGTGCTATTTACAACATTAGTGCATGTCACTTTATCTAAGAGTGTAAAAGGCTTAGTGTGGTCGTCATTGCTAAAATGTGTGACGACGTTATAGCACAGTGAGGTGTTTTGACTTTGTACCGTTACCTTGGACACAGTTGGATAGTGGTCTGTTTGTGTGGAGTTTCTCTTTGTTAAGTTGGTGAGTACAAGTGCAAATAATGTCATAACAATTATAACGAGGATTGTATTAATTAATACTGATTTCAAACCTGATTTTTTGGTTTTCATATTAGTTCTCCTTAATTTTTTGCCGCATCGATGCGACATTGTTCGAGTGTATAAGGTTCAAAACTCTCTATTTCATCACTATGGGTGACAACATAGATGAATGATCGTACAGCTGAAGCAGTTATTGGAGCTGTTATTATAATGAAAAATATTATGATAAATAACTTTTTGTAACTGGATTTAAATTTACTAGACATGTTTTATTTTCTCCTTGTTGTTAAAAAACTCTAAAAAATGATAGAATATATCAGGTAAGCTATTATTTTTCTAAATTAATGACTTCAGATAACTATAACACAAAAAAAGAAAAAAGTCAAGAGATAAAAATGACTGATTTAAAAGTGGCAATTGTGCATGATTTTTTGTTGTATCCTGGTGGAGCAGAGAAGGTTCTGGGTGATATTTCTAAGATGTTTCCAGATGCTCCTATTTTTACATTGCTTTATGACAAAAATCGAATGGGTTCTTTTTTTGAAAAGAAAAATATACGTACAAGTTTTCTGCAAAAATGGCCACACTTTTTAAAAAAAAGGCATCGTTATCTATTACCATTTTTTGGAACTGCAGTTGAGAGTTTTGATTTTCGAGAGTTTGATTTAATTATCTCAAGTTCAGGTGCATGGAGTAAAGGAATTGTAACGCGACTCAATACAAAACATATTGCATATTTACATTCGCCAATGCGATATGTGTGGGATGAAAATGAACATTATTTGAGGAAGAATATTGGCAGAAAAAATAATTTTTGTGTACGTATGATGCTGAGTTATTTACGCGTATGGGATCATCAAGCAGCACAGAGACCTGATATCTTAGTTGCAAATTCAAAGTACACCCAAAAAAGAATTTGGAAATATTATCGCAGAGAATCACAGGTGATATATCCGACAAATTCTATAAAAAGTAATGTGAAAAAGAAGATAATAGCTGAAAATAATTATTTTTTGATTATTTCTAGATTGTCACAATATAAAAATGTAGCATTGGCAGTGGAGACATGTAATAAATTACAGCTATCCCTTATTGTTATAGGTGAGGGTCGTGAAAAAAAAGAATTACAAAAAATTGCAGGTGATACAGTAAAAATAATTGGTTGGGTAAATGAAGGTGAGAAGGTGCAATATTTAATGAATGCACGAGCTCTCTTGTTTCCAGCTGAGGATGATTTTGGTATTGTGTGTACAGAAGCATTGAGTGTAGGCACTCCAGTTATAGCACTTGATAAAGGTGGTGCTTGTGAGATTGTCGAAAATGGTATTAGTGGTGAATTTTTTCAGAAACCTACTGTAGAAATGATGGCAGATGCTTTGAGGAGGTTTTTGGAAAAAGAGATAAAATATGATCGTGAACAAATTAAACGAATGAATCAAAAATATACGCATAATAGATTTGAAAAAGAATTAAGAAGTGTTATATATAGAAATATTAATGATGAATAAAAAAATTATTGGACATCGTGTAAATTTGGATTTACTTAGTAACACAATTACAGGCGATAGTGTGCACCATGGTTTTTTGTTTTCTGGACCAGAACGAGTTGGCAAACACACTATTGCACGTTCACTTGCTAATGATATTGTAAATGATACTGAAAAAAGTATGTGGGACATTTATAATCGTATTGATAGTGATATATATACTGTTAAGCCAGAAAAGATTATAAAGAAAAAAAAGTTAATAATTAGAGATATATCAGTTGATGCTATTATTAAAGCGACACAATCGATGGCATTAGCTCCTGATAAAAGTGCAAAAGTTTTAATTATTGATGATGCGCATAGGATGACAATTACTGCGCAAAATGCATTACTTAAATCCCTTGAGGAACCACAGAATAATAGATATGTAATCTTAGTTACTCATAATACAGATAGATTATTACAAACAATTCAATCACGATGTTTTAATTTATCATTTGGTGTAGTTGATACTGATGAATTGTGTGCAAGTTATAGTGATAATGAATACTTGCAGGATATGGGTGGCAGGCCAGGGTTTTTGGAGTGTGTTGAGTCAGATGATGATTTTCGAGATACTGTGATATATGCGAGGGAGCAATTACAGGGTTTAGCACAAAAAAAAGTACATGAGCGACTTGAATTGGCAGCTGAGTTATCAAAAAAAGATGATGAATACCTCAATATTTTTTTTGATGTTTGGGTTTACCGTATTTGGGCTGCAGCACATAAAACAAAAAAATTTCAGTTAGTAAGAGTTGCTGATAAAGTTGGAATGGTGTTAAATAAAATGCAATTAACAAATGTAAATAAACAATTAGCATTAGAAGATCTTCTCCTCCATATCGTGTAATATTCTATATTATGAATAGGAAATCAAAAAGTAAAATAATACGACGTCAAAAAGACGTTCCCAAAAAAAGACAAAAGAACGCAGATGATAGACGAACGTGGAAGCAATGGCTTTTTATACTAGCAGTTATTTTATTTATTGGGGGTGTGTTTTATATTTTTATATGCTCAACTTTTGTGGAAGTAAATAAGTTTGATGTACAAGGAGCAAATCGTGTAGATGAGGATGAAATTTTAGATATTATAAATGATGTAGTTTCTGGAAATTTTATTGCATGTTTAAAAAAGAATAATTATTTTTTTATTGATAAGGAAAGAATAAGAGAACAAATTTTACAAGACAAAAGAATAAAAGATGTAATTGTGCAAAAAGAATTTCCAAATACAATACATACTAGCATTACTGAATATGGGACAGTTGCTGTATGGTGCTTAGGTGGTATTCAAGGTAATTGTTTTGTATTGGAAGATGGAATTGCTGTTAGTGCAGTCAAGCTAAATGATGATGTTGTTGTGCAAAATAAACATTTTGTTATTGTTGATGAAGTAAGAGAGGAGATTAATATTGAGGATCGTATAATAGCATCAGAATTGTTGAATAAAATAGAGAAGCTTGGAGAAGAATTGATATATGTGCTAAATATAGTAATTGAACAGCCATACATTATAGAATCACAGGGTTCGCATGAAATTCGATTTGTGACGGATGAGGGCTGGCATGTTGTTGTTGATTTAAAACAAAATGCAGATGAAATTTTGGATATTGCAAAATTATTTAATAAAAAAGTTGAATTACCAAGCCATAGAAGCGATTTGGAATATATTGATATGAGGTTTCCAGAAAAGATTTTTTATAAAATGAAGGAGGGTGTTGAACAAGTGGAGGAAGTAGATGATGAAAATACGGATATTGACGACTCTACAAATAATGAGGATGAAAGTGATGTTGTTGATAAAAATTAGATGTGAGACTACTCACTAATTACTACTTACTAGTATATTAAATTTATGTCAAAAGGACACAGACAAGGTGGTAAAATAGCAGGAAGGCATACAACGGTTATACCAGCAGCTGAAAAGATTGTTGATTTTTTGCAGAGACAAGAAATTGTAAATAAAATTTCAATTGGATTTATAAAACATGGAATCAAAAGTGGAAATCATTCTATAAAATTTATTGAAATGGATAGTGGTTTATTGCTTAAAATCAGAGGTAGTGCAAGCATTCAGGAAATTCGTGTGTATACAGAAAGTAGCAATGAGCTGAAAAAAATTCTTGAAACATATGCTAAAAAAAATAAATATCTTTATAAATGAAAGATTTTATATGAAGGTAATGTTTTTCTAAGGGAGAGTTTTCCCAAGCTGTTCTGAATTTATTAAAAGCTTTAAATAGGTTTGATATTTTAGTAGGAGACATTTTTTCTTCAAAAACCTCTCTCATAAATTCTTCTATATCATTAGACGTCATTCCTTTTTTGTATAAAGATAATGATATTTCATCTATTTTTTCTCTATTTATTTTTAAAAGTT
>JAOZNB010000016.1 GCA_029933995.1 Candidatus Moraniibacteriota bacterium
AAAAAGAATAATACACCTGCAGCAATACCTATTAATGTACCTACAGAAATAAATATGACTATGCATTTTTTTATTGTCATTGACAGTTTCATTATCTTTTTCATTCTTATTTTTTAATTTTTAACTTCACAAGTGGATATTCTGGCAAAACAAATCCCAACATAAATAAAATCATTCCCACAAGAGCAAAACCTAAATACCGCTCCTTTTTTGGTGTTACATTTTCTTCATCAATAATCTTTGTTGGTAGCTCACTTAATTTTTTAGACAAATTTTTCAAATCACTAGCACCTTCTACATGAAAATATTCTCCACCTGTAATTTTTGAAATTTCTTTAAGTGACTCTGGATCAAGTGCCGTCATCACTGTCTTTCCTTGATATTTTTTATATTTAATATCACCAAACGCATCCTGACCTTCTGGTATTGGTGAACCATCCTCAGACCCTACTCCAATTGTATAAATTTTAATCCCTTTATCACGTGCCATCTCTGCCATTTTTTTTGCATCACTTGTAATTGTCTCATCTCCATCAGAAAAAAGTACAATAGCACTTCCATTTTGCTCATTTTCTGATTGAACTTCTAATCGTGCAATAGACACCTCAATTGCTTCTGCAAGATTTGTTCCCTGCTTACCTAAATCATCACTTGAAATATTTTGCAAAAAATTTAGAAAAATTGTATGGTCCAGCGTCAAAGGTGAGGCCACAAAACTTTCTCCAGCAAATTCTACAAGTCCAATTCTGTCACTTGCAAGTTTTTTAGCAAATCTACTAATTAAAAATTTTGTTGCATCCAATCGTGACATATATTCACGTCCCTGTGAAAAATCCAATGCATTCATACTTTTTGACACATCTACAGTAAATATAATATCCAGTCCTTTCTTTTGCGTCTTTTGCAAATCTTGTCCCCATTGTGGTTGCCATACAGCTACCAATAAAAAACATAAACCAACCACAAATAATACAGCTTTAGTTGCAACAATATAATTGGTGGGTTTTACATTTTGATTGTTGAAAAAAAATGGCATTTGTTGCTTATTTGTATATCTTTTTACAAAATACCAAGCTAATATGCCAATCACAAAGACAACTATCCCTAACCACCAAAAATGTGAAAATTGTGCTAATATCATACAGTTTATTTTAATTTTTTATGATTATACAAACTTGGTATAAATTGTAGTAGTCCCACAATTACAGCAGCTATAAATCCACCGAGTAACCATCCCCAAAAATGTTCTTCTTTTGTTACAGTTGTTTCTGTTTCATATTCTGTTTTTTCCAGTGCATTAATTGTGTCAAACGTCTTTTTGAGTGATGCATTATCTCCTGCATAGAAATACTGTCCATTGGAAATCTCTGCAATATTTTTAAGTGTTTTTTCATCAAATTTTGTCTTATATACTGAACCATCGGGATTACGTGCATACACCTTTTGTCCATTTTGTATTACTGGCAACGGTGCACCTTCTTTTTTGCCCAATCCAACTGTATAAATTTTTATCCCATTACTTCTAGCATGTTCTGCTGCAATGATTGGATCCACTCCAACGTTTGCCTCACCATCTGTAAGCAAAACCAATACCTTTGTACGCTCATCATCATTTGTAAAACGATTTACAGCTGCAACAATAGCATCTCCAATTGCCGTACCTCCCAATTCTCTTCTTTGCTGATCAATTGTGTCTGTAGAAATTTCTGATAAATAATATCGGATTACATTGTAATCAAAACTTAGTGGTGACTGCGTAAATGGCTTACCAGCAAAAACCTCTAACCCGACACGATCTGATTCTAAATCAGATACAAAATTATTAATATATTTTTTTGCTGCTTCTATACGATTTGGTTGCAAATCTTCTGCAAGCATTGATTCAGATACATCCAGTGCAATCAAAATATCAACACCATTTTTACTTGCACTCTTTTCTTCTGTTGTGCTCTGTGGTCGTGCAAGTGCAATAGTAAGTAATGCGACAGCACACACAAAAGCAACATTACGTAACCATTTTACAATATTCCCCAAAGAAAAATATGATGCCTGTTTTTGCGCCTTTTGTAAATCATTCAAAAATGGTATTTGTACAGCTACAATTTTTTTATTTTTTTTTTGCCACCACCAAAATACTATGTTGATAGCAGCAACTATACCTGTAATTATAAAAATGTAACTATATGCAAATTCCATATTAATCATTTATAATTAATGTATTAAAGTCTTTAAGAATCTCAATAATTTCTTGTGCATTTTCTTCACGACCAACTACTTTTGCAAACTTCACTGGATCAATTAGCGCAAAAAAATGTGAGAGTTCTTCCTTTTGTTTTTTTGAAATATCCTTATGTTCCATAATTTCTTGAATTTCTTTTCCTGTCGCAAATTCAAATGATGTCTTATATTTTTGCTCTAATATCTTTTTGATAAGAGCACTTGCCTTAAGTGCAAATATCTTCCATTGTTGTTCCTGTTGTAATTCTTTTAATGTTTTTAATTCTTTATTAAAAGAAAATTGTTCTGGTACAAACTTTTTTTCTTTTACAATAGTATCCTCTTCTGATATATTAGATTCTTTCTTGTGCCAAAATATATACCATACAATCACAGCAATACTGCCAACAATCACAGCAATTATAATCCAATCAAATACAGTAAAAAATATTAATGAAATTGGTGCTAAATTGTCATGTATATCATTCATTTTCAACTCTTAATTATTAATTCATTTTCTGTCGTGACTGAAAAAATAAAAATAATTTTTGATATATTTTTTCAGTATGACTAATAAATACTATATCCATACTATTTTTCTGGAAAAATTTTTGAAATTTTTCTCGCTTACTGTGATAGATTTTCTGATAGTTTCTTGCTACTTCTGGTGTAATGACAAATGATGTAATTTTACCTGTAAAACTATCTTGTAATGTGATTTCACCAATTTCTTTCCACCTCTCTTCTACTGAATCCACAAATACAATTGGTACTACATCATGTTTTGAACGTAACATTTTAATATTCTTTTGAATTTTTGGTGTATTCTCCATATTACCCATCAGCCAAAATATACTAGCAGAATGCGTCAAAAGTGAGAGAACTGTATGAAATTTCTTTTCTAATTTTTTTTCTATCACTGCACCATGTGGTTTTTCATATCGCTCAATACAAAACTTCAAAATCTTCAGAATATTTTTTCTTCCTTTTTTAGGTGGAAAAATTTTAACTTCTCCATCACCATAAAATAATATCCCGACACGATCACCATTTTGCACTGCTGCAAAAGCAACTAATGCAAATGCTTCTAGTAACAACTCATACTTTTTCTTATTTGTTGATGTAAATTGCATTGCCGGAGAACCATCAATAACAAAGAATAACGTATTATCTCGAGATTCATGATAAGTTTTTACATAAACTTCCCCTTGTTTACTCGTTGTTTTCCAATCGATATCACGCACATCATCACCGATGTCATATTGTCGAATATCAGCAAACTCAATACCACGACCACGAAATGCACTACGATAATTTCCCAAGAATAATGAATTAATATTATTCTTTGTAAAAACATCTAGTCTCTTCACTTGTTTGAGAATATTTTTGATCATTTTTAAAACTATAATTTAAATTATTTTTTGCAATTAACCTTCGATATAAATACTTAACTACTACGGTGATGGAATTGTATTCAAAATAGTATCTATCAATTTATCACTTGTAATATTTTCTACCTCCGCTTCAAACGACGGCACAATTCTATGCCTTAGTATGTCTTTTGCCACAGCTTTCACATCATCGGTAGTTACAAATTCTCGTCCAGCAAACAGTGCCTCTACTTTTGCACCTCGCATTAGATTAATTGAGCCTCGTGGTGATGCACCAAACGAAATATGCTCTGCTATACTTTCTAAATGATATTTTTCTGGATTTCGTGATGCATCAATAATTTGTGTAATATATTTTACAATTACGTCATCTACGTAGATTGCATCAACTACCTCCTGAATCGCCAAAATGTCTTCTGTGCTAAATATTTTTTTAAGTGAATTTAGATTCTGCTTTTCAATTGTTGATACAATTTTTTGTTCCTCTTCTATTGTTGGATAATCTAGATGCACTTTATAGAAAAAACGATCAACTTGTGCTTCTGGAAGTGGAAATGTTCCTTCTTGTTCAATTGGGTTTTGTGTAGCCAATACTACAAAAATATTTGGAAGTAAAAAAGTTTCATCGCCAATTGTTATACTTTTTTCCTGCATCGCTTCAAGTAATGCTGACTGCACCTTTGCTGGCGCACGATTAATTTCATCAGCTAAGAGAAGGCTTGTAAAAATTGGACCTTTTTTTACAGAAAAAGTTTGATCTTTTGGATTAAAAATTTGATTACCAATTACATCAGAAGGTAAAAGGTCTGGTGTAAATTGTATACGAGAAGCATCTAGGTCACACACACGTGACAATGCTAATACAGCTGTTGTTTTTGCAAGTCCTGGTACACCTTCAAGTAAAATATGTCCTCGTACAAATAGTGCTCCAAATAGTCTATTAACTAAATCCTCTTGTCCTACAAGGATTTTTTGTACTTCACCTTTTGCTTCAGCAATTTTATTGTGGATTGCTGGAATTTTTTCTACTATCTCTTTTTTTTCACTCATCATTGTTATAATTAAAAATAAATTATTTTATCTTAACTTCACTATAACAAAACAAACATGAAGGTTTGATGAAGGACTTAAAAAAGAATTAATACTATGATAAATTTACCTTACCTGATACAAAAAAATGACACTATTATAGTGTCATCGCGAGGAACACTTAGTGACGTGACAATCTCCATAAGAACATAATAAAATTGTAAGATAATCGTATTTCCATCAGCGATTGCTTCACTAAACACAAAATATAGCACTTCTTGTTTGCAAAGACATTATATATTTTCCGTCTTTGCGAGAATCATTTAGTGACGTGACAATCTTAGTGAGATTGCCACTAAAATTATAAGTTTTATGATAATACCCCTAACCCCTCCTCAATCCTTCTCTTTAAAAAAGGGTGGGTCTTAAATTAATTTAAGCGTAATTTTTCAAATATCAACACTAAATTAAACCAATATCCTCTCCCCCTTTTTAAAGGGGGAGATGTCCGAAGGACAGAGTGAGTTTTTGTCACAATTATTCGCAAAAACATTAATATTTACTTTAAAAAAACATTAAATACAGAACCTTTTTCAACTTCACTCTTTATTGTTATTTTCCAATTATTACTATCTGCAATTTTTTTTACGATTGAAAGGCCGAGTCCTGAACCATTATCGTCACTAAATGTGCGTGATGTATCTGCTTTATAAAATCTATCAAATATATGTGGAAGTTCCTCTTTATCAATTCCTACACCACTATCTTTTATTCTTAATACACCATTTTGTGACAATACAATTTCTACTACACCATTTGGATGTGAAAATTTAATTGCATTATGCACTAGATTGAAAACTATCTTTTCAATGTCCTGTGCACTTACCTTACATGAAAATTTCTCCAATTCTTCATCTATCGTAATATTTCTTTTTTGAGCAAAATCTTTCAATAAAATCATTTGACTATGTATAATTTCTGTAATATCTCGCATCACCATCTCTCTTGTATTTTTACTCTGTTCTAAAACAAGCAGATCTTCTGTTGTCCGCGTTAACCGTGTAACTTCCCCCTCTAAATCATCAAACATATCTCGAACTTCACTGTCAGACCAATGTTTTTGCTTTTGTGCAATTTCTAAACTAATTTTTAGCGCTGAAAGTGGATTTTTGAGTTCATGGCTAACATCTGCGAGAAATTGTCTTTGTAATTCATTTTTTTGTTGGATTGGTCGCAATGTTCTCCCTGCCAAAAAATAACTTACAAAACCTGCAAGCACGAGTAATATAGTTTCAATAATTACAATCCAATGTCTAATATCCCTCAAAAAGCTTTTGTGTAAATCAATTACCTCCTGCTTATCTACCTGAATGCTATTGCCCCACTCTAGTACTGTTATATTTTGTTTGGAAAAAATAACCTGTTTCTTTTGCCATTCGATTTCTGTTTTTTGTACATAATCATTTTCTACTTTTTGTAAAATCACAAATAAACTTATTGTAAACAAATTCAATAATATAAAAAATACCAAAATATACATTCCAGTCAACTTCCACTTTGCCTTTTTATAATCATTCATCTGTGTCCAAACGGTAGCCAACCCCACGAACTGTTTTGATTGGATCATATCCTGTGTCTTTAAAAAGTTTCTTACGAATATTTTTGATATGCACATCAATAGAATTACTCCAATTATCTGCTGCAAAGTCTGTCACCTTATCAAAAATTTGCTCCCTTGTAACAGCATTACCACTATTTTTTACAAGTATTTCAAGTATTGCATATTCTTTTGGAGCAAGTGTCTGCTCTGTATCACCTTTATACACCGTTTTTTTACCAAAATCAATAAAAATATTTTCTGTTAAAAATATTTTTTGTTTTTGCAATTCTGGTTGTCGTCGCAATAGCGCATGCAATCTCGCAACAAGTTCATCAAATTCAAATGGCTTTGTCAAATAATCATCTGCACCAATCATAAGTCCATTCACTTTATCCTTTGTGGTATCTTTTGCAGTGAGCATCACAATTGGAACAGAAATATCTTTTTCACGTGCATTGGCACAAATTTCTTCACCTGATTGTCCTGGCAACATTAAATCCAACACCACAACATCAACTATTTTGTGATGTAATAACAAAAAACGTTCTCCATCATCACCACGCAAGAAATGTTCAACTACAAAGCCTTCCTGCCTCAAACCACGAACAAGAGACTTAGCTAATACTCGGTTATCCTCAATCAACAATAATTTCATATATTATTACCATACCACATTCATCACAACTATTGAATAATATTTTCTATAGCTTCTGCCATTTCATTTGATTCATTTATATTTGCATGTCCATAGTCTTCTGCTGTAAAAAGTTTTTCATATTTTGCTGATACTACTTCAAGTATTTTTTTACTATGAGCGATATCTATGACAGGATCTTTTGTACCATGTACTATTGTCAAAACTCCAGTATATTTTTTCAATCTATCCACATTATCAAACCGATCATTAAAAAATCTTTCAATAAATATTCGTGGATATATAGGAAACATATCTGTAAGCACATTTGTCAGTGTAGTGAATGGCGTTATAAGTAATAATTTTTCTGGCTCTTGCAATGATGTATGATAAGAGGCTACACCACTTCCTATATTTTGACCAATTACATACACATGTTCATAATCTTGTTCTTCAATATAATCAACAGTATCTTGTACATTCTCCAAAATCCCTTCATGTGTAGTTTTTCGTTTATCCTCACTATATCCTATATATTCTGGGAAAATATAAGACACTCCCTTTTTATCAAAAATATCCATCACAAAAGCCATATCACAAACAATATTTGCATTTCCATGATAAAAAACCACAACTGTATCTGCACCCTCTACCTGCTCATGATATAGAGTGGTACCATTGTGGACGACAATATTATCTATAATATTTTTCTTACACTCTTCATTAGTCCGATTTGGACTTGGATAAATAAGCAATTCTTGCGCCCCCGAAGAAAAGAAAAATCCTCCAATATAAATTGTCAAAATAATAACTACAATTATTATAATAATTTTTTTCATATTCATTCTTTTTACTATACCTTCCTAACAATTATTCACCTACGACCACACCACTCTCATCTGTAAAAAATTTTAATTTTGAAGCAAAATTATATTTTCCTGGCACTACACTTATCTCTATAGGCTCACTAGCAGAAAAAGAATCATAAATTTTCATTATTCTTGACTCCGACCTTTCAAAAGATGAATTGTCTGTGATTGATATTAATTGTGGCTTTGATTCATCTGTATTAAAAGCCATATCTAATTCTGCTGTATATGCATTATCAAATTCAGAAAGTTCTGAATTTTCTTTTTCAAAAAGTATAAAATGTTCATCTCCCATTTTATAAATATATTTTTGATCATGAATTCTCTTTGGTTTATACGAATCTTTTTGAGCAACAATTATCATACCCCCATCTTCTGCAAGCTTATCTTCATTTATAATATCAAAATTGTCACCCTGCTTTTTATATGAAATAATCTCATAATTATCTAACTCCATTTCCATATATACATCTTCATAATTAAAACTCCCATCTGCTGGCCGAATTTGTCCATCACTTACAGCAATATTTGTACCTTTTTTGAATGAAAAGAGATTACCTGAACTAGATTCAATTATTTGCTCTATAAGATCAATATTATTCATCCCTCCAAAAGAAACTAGAAATGAGCTGTGCAAAGTTGATACATCTTCTATCAAAATTATATGATCATTATCTTTTGACCAATCTGCACGCGACGCATAATACCCACCATCGATTCCTTTTGTGTTTTTTGTATTTACATCATAGATATATGTTGCACCTTCTGACTTTGTAAAATTTTGTATTGTCGCGTCATATGCAATATCGTCATCTCTTGAATATATTATGTATTTTCCAGTATTATCATAACACATCAAAGCAATGCCTGCATAAGCCCCTATTGTTCTACCTTCAACAGACTTGAGCAATAAATCTGCCATATAGTGCTCTGTATTTAATTTACTCAATAATTCAACAGTTTTTCCAGTTTGTAAATCTAATTCAAAAAGTTCTGTGTTATAAGTACGTGCTGAAAATAAATTTCCTTTTCCACTTTGCTGTGTTAACTGATTAAAATATTGTTCATATTCATCGCTTATCGTTATTTGTTCACCTGTTGTAAAAACTATTTTATTATTATTTGGTGAAATAAAAAAATCTGTAACCCTGCCATCCGTATCTGTTATTTTTTTGCTATCATTTTTTGGATAACTACCAATATAAATTTCTCCATTATTTAAATAAGCAAAATTACCATGTCCATAAATAACAACGTCTTCTTTTATAATTTCCTCACCTTCTTCCTCAATGTCAATATCTTGAGGAATATCAATCTCATCCTCAATGTCAAAATTATGTATATTTTGTTCATTTAATTTCACATTGTCTTCTTTTTTGTTATTAATATTAAAAGAAATATTAACCAAATCCTTATCTACCGCAATATAAACAACCAATCCCAATATCGTCATAATTAATATAGTAATCATAATAACAACTATAGTAGAGCCAGCTTTCAATTTATTTGTTACATTCATATTTTTATTTTTCAAATATATTAATCCTTTTTTCTAGTATATCACAACCAACTATTCTAATACGTATTAATCAAAAAATTGTATGACAAAAAACGAAGATCGTCAGTACTACACAAGCTATACCTGATAGTTTTTGAAATAATAAAAACCTGTCTATCTAATGATTCCAGATAAACAGGCTACCAACACTAACTTTATTCAATTACCTTAAGTCCAAAAAATTCAAATAATTCTTTATAAGGATCTGTTCCATTTGGAATAATTTGTGAAGATTTTTCATGAGCAAGTCTTTCAACCATTTCTTTGTAATTTTCACTAACATTGGGAAAACCTATACACTCTTTTTTTAATTCATCTTGAGCGTACTTGTGGAGTTCTTCTTTTGTTTTTTTATTACTCCTAAACAATCAAAATACTTCATCCCTAATCCTAATAATAATCTTCACCATCGCTGGATGACTTTTTGGTGCCATCATACTACCCTCCTTAGTATAATTATATTTTAATCATTATTTAACTTATCATGTATATTTATTATTCATCTACTTGATGAAATACATACTTAAAAAGTATACTATGCTTACACAAAAAATATATCACCAAGTTAAAAACAATCTATTTTTATAATTATTTCTTAACCTGAAGCACAACCATTTTCTCACCAATTTTTACTTCCTTTTCCAAATCACTATCTAAAATTGTATCCGAGACAATTTCATCTGCCAACGTTTCTTTTGCAATTAATTTATTAAATTGCTCAAAAACATCAACGAACCCATTATAACTTACTTTTATTCTATCATCTAATTTATAGTCAGCTTCTTTACGCATTTGTTGAATAGCTCGAATAAGTTCACGAGCTTGTCCTTCAGCCTTCAATTCTGGTGTAATTTTAATATCTAAGACAACATCATCATTTCCTATATGAAGACTTTCTGCTACATCTGCAATTACCTCCTTCACATTAAGTTCTTCCTTGATAATATCATTGAAAGCATCTGGAAGGCTTGCTATTACAATCTTTATACTTGCCAATGGTTGTCGTACTTTAATTTGCGCTTGTGCTCGTGCCTTCAATCCCTTAGCAACCAGATCACGCGTAACCAACATGTCTTCTATTAATTGTCTATCAATTAATGTGTTATCAACCACTGGGAAATCTGCCAAGTGAACAGATTCTTCACCTGTTAAATTCTTATAAATTTCATCAGCTAAAAATGGAGCAAATGGAGCGATTGTTTTAGATAACTCTACTAAAACATAATGTAATGTTGCGTAAGCTTCATTTTTATCATCATCATTTTCAGATTTCCAAAATCTCTTCCTACTACGACGAATATACCAGTTAGACAAATTATCTACAAAAGGTGCAAATTTTCTAGTAGCCTGCATCAAATGATAATTCTCCATTTCTTCATTAACGTCCTTAATTAATTGATGAAGTTCAGAAATGAGCCATTTATCCAATAAGTTTAAAACTTTTGGAGATTTGTCCTGATTAACTGACGGACTCCATCCGTCAACATTGGCATACATTACAAAAAAACTATAACTTTGCCAAAGCATTCGGAAAGTTCCTCTGGCAATTTCTGCTAAATCCTTTTCATTAAAGCTGAGGTCATTAGCATTTACAACTGGTGCTTGAGCTAAATAAAATTTCAAAGGATCGGCACCATATTTATTCACCATTTCTGTTGGATCAGGATAATTTTGTAATTTTTTAGCCATCTTTTGTCCATCTTCAGCCAGAACAATACCATTTGTAATAACATTATTAAAAGCTTGTTTTTTAAAAATTCCACCTGCAATAACATGTAGATAATAAAACCATGCTCGAGTCTGATCAATTCCCTCCGCTATGAAATCAGCTGGGAAATTATCCTCAAATGTTTTTTTATTTTCAAATGGATAATGAGCTTGTCCATAAGGCATAGAACCACTATCAAACCATGTATCCAAAACATCAGGTACACGATGCATCTCACCCTCACATTTTTCACAATCAAATGTTATTTCATCGACAATGTGCTTATGTAAATCATCTACTTCAACACCACTAGCGTCTTTTAACTCAGCGACTGAACCAAAAACTTTTTTGTCTTCGCATTTATTACAAACCCAGATTGGCATCACACTCGCCCAGAATCGTTGCCGAGAGATAGACCAATCACGACCACCTTCAAGCCATTTACCAAAACGACCTTCTTTCAAATGTTCTGGTGTCCAATTAATTTCCTTAGCATTTTCTAGCAAGTTTTCTTTGATTTTTGTCACTGCCACAAACCAAGAACCCGTAGCATAATTAATAAGTGGAGTGTCACAACGCCAACAATGTGGATAACTATGTTCATATTTTTCTTTATGAAACAATGTTCCCTCACCTGCTAAATATTTAATAACTTCAATATCAGTAGATTGTGGATTTTCAATTGGCTTAACATTTAATCCTCCGATAGCATTAACTTTTTCATCAACCACACCATCCATAGTTACATGTTGCACAAACGGTAAATCATTTTCTTTCCCTAGCACCATATCATCCTCACCAAAAGCTGGCGCGATATGTACGACACCCGTCCCATCATCAGTGGTCACAAAATCAGCGGAATAAACTTGCCAACCATTTTCTACATTTTCTAATTTTTTATTATTAGAATAAGTATCCCACAGTGCCTTATATTTCAAACCAACTAAGTCAGCGCCTGTCATATCATCATGTACGATTTCAATTTCTTGTCCTTCAAATAAATCCTCCACTTTATTACTAGCAACTATCAACAATTCTGGGATACCTTTGACTCTCAAAGATGTATAAGCAATATCATTTCCCACGGCCAAAGCAACATTCCCAGGAAGTGTCCAAGGTGTTGTTGTCCAAGCTAATATATTTACACTATTTTTTGTTTTATATTTTCCATTACCAAACTCTTGTCCAGCATCAAGTTTAAATTTAGCAATTACTGATAAATCTTTTACATCTTTGTATCCTTCACTCACCTCTGATTGTGATAGTGTAGTCTCACAACGAGGACAAACATGCATTGAACGATAACTATAATAAATCAAATCCTTATCCCACAGCTGCTTAAACGTCCACCAAACACTCTCCATAAAGTCCTTATCCATTGTACGATAAGAATCATCCATATCAGCCCAACGACCGAGACGATTCATGATTTTTTCCCAATCATCTGCATAACTCAAAACCTTAGAACGACAAAGTTCATTAAATTTAGCCACACCCAATTCTTCAATCTCCTTTTTAGTTTTACTGCCAAGCTCTTTCTCCACAATATTCTCAATTGGTAATCCATGACAATCCCAGCCCCATTTACGAGGAACATATTTCCCTTTCATTGTCCAATATCTCGGGATAACATCTTTAATCACAGAAGCAACAATGTGTCCATAATGTGGAAGCCCTGTAGCAAAAGGAGGTCCATCATAAAAACTATAGCTATTACTGTCATCATCAGTTTTCCTATTCTCCATTGATTTTTTAAAAGTATCATTTTCATTCCAAAACTTCAAGATATCTTCTTCAACGGCAGATAATTTTTTACTAGAGTCAACTGATTTGAAATAATGTTTTTTTTCTTTAGACATAGTTTTATAAATTAAATAAAAAAGCACCTTAAACAAAACTTGCTTAAGGGCGTCTGTTTTATTCTAAAAAATTAGAACAAATAAAGCGCGGTGCCACCTTAATTTTAATAATCAATATAATATATAAATTATCCTTCATTGTGATATTTACAGATATCCACCGGCAAGGTCTAACGCTAAATTACTTTTTTATAATATAATTTAGATTCTTCTTGCATCCCTTCGTTCAAAAATAATTCTAACGAATTTAATAGTGATAGCTATTATTCAGAGAAAGCCTCTCAAGGATTTTATAAATTTGTACCTATACAATAACGCAAAAAATTAAATTTGTCCAACAATTTCAATTAAATATACCAAAATTTTCAATTTATTATAAAAGAAAAAATCCCTTACGGTTAGGGATTTTTTTAATATTTTCTTACTGAGAATATCACAATAACAAATGCAGTTTATTAATTCGGTTTTTGAACTGAATTTACAATTTCTGCATGAACATTGTAAAGCAGGTTAGCTTCACCTTTTGAGTCATAAGTAACTTGAACTGTAGAGGTATACCCATCAACTAAATTTCCTTCTAAAGTTAAAAGTCCCTCCATCTCTAATGTTTTTTTCAATCCTAATTTTTCTCCAATCCTTTTTGCCTCTACTAACACTTCTTCTTTATCTCCAGTATAAACTGCTTCAAAGTGTTGAATGTAACCGTTTCCCGCTTCAACTACTGTTGATTGTGTTGGATCAAGTTTTAATCCATTAACCTCTGGTACTCCCATTTTTTTTGCCCAAGCTGGAACAGTTTTAAATTCTGAAATATTTGATACAGTCTTACTTAATTCTTGCGACTTTGTTTCACTATTGGATTGTAATTTTTTCATCACTTTAGCTGCTTTTTCCCCTGTAATTTCTCCACTCTCTACTTTTTCACTTAGTTCTAACATTTGTTCTTCAACCTGATCTGCTGACAAACTTTTGTCAGGACTCTCCCCACAAGCAGAAAGTGTAATCACAAATGCAACTATAGCTACCGTTGATAAAAATTTATTCATTATTTTATTTTAATATTACAACTTGTATTATACCACATAAAATTATATCTATAAAATTCATAACAAAAAAATTATAGAGACTGTCTAATTTTATTCTAATCAAAAAGTAACATCAACATTTCAACAATACAAACTCTCAAACTTTAACCATCATCTTCTCCTCCTTTTTAAAGGTGGGAATGTCCGACCGCGTGTCGCCTTAGCTTTAGCGGTGACACAAGGACAGAGGGGGTTTTATTAATGCAAAACTTTAAGTTTATTTCCTATTAAGTAAACCACCATCTTTATAGCTTACACACATTCATTACACAAAAAACAATGTACCAATCCAAATATTCAATTTGGAATATAAAAAGTCCACTTTGATGACAAAGCGGACATGTTGTTTTTATTGGCCTAGAGAAATCTCAACGTTTTGCAATAACGCGAAATATTTCCATAGCACGTTTTTCACCAATTCCCATAACCACAGACAACTGCTGTATACAAAATTTCTACTTATATGCAAATCCAAAATCTGCCTTTGTGTGATTATCATTTTTACTAAAATTAACACTTGCCTTGTTATTCATCTCACTACCAGTTAAATCAGGAGTCTGAATGAGTTTTTTATACTTTTTTCTTTACTACCGTCCCATACTATCAATTATTTAATATTACACGTTGGATACCCTTTTGATATTGGAGCTGTTGCTGTGACTTCACCAAGCTCTTCCATTGTAAAACTGATTGTTATACTATTTTTAGAAACTTTTATTGTAGCTGGAGCTCCCATAAGTTTAATTGCAGCAAAGCCATCTTGCGTAATAAAAGTAATATTTTCTGTAGAATTTTTTATAATTGGCGAAGTTGAGTCAGGAAAAGTAACTTGCCACACCCATTCAAATGTTCCTTTCCATTGAGCATTCATAGGATCTTTGTCACATGTTCCTACTATATAGTTCGCTCCCCATTCCGCGTCAATCTCACCACCTCCAAATGGACCACTATAACTCGTTGACGGTGATGAGGCATACCCTGTAAAACATTCCCCACTTTTCCAATTAGAACCTTCGTTACATTCAAGACAAGTTTTTTGAGAAAGTTGAACTTTACTTCCATCCTGAAGTTCACAACATCCCGTAGTACACATTCCCTTAGTCCATTTTCCATCAACACTCACATGTTCACACATCGCCTTTGGCATATCTCCCACGGTGCATTGATATTCACAACAGCCTTCCTGACATTCTTCTATTTTGCCACAACTTTCTGCAGTCCATTTATCAACTGGATAAACTCCTAATTCTTCTTTGCATACCGATTTTCCCATTTCTTGACAAGTTGGCAAACAACAACCCAAACTTCCATCCTTTTCAAATTCACTTCCGAAATCACCATTTTTTGAAACATCAGACAAAGGCACTTCATTATTTGAAAAGAAAGAATATGCCGCAAAACTCATTACAACCACTGCAGCTACACCAAGTGTTATTCCTAATATTTTATTAACCATAATTTTATTTTTAATTATTTCACCATTCTACTCACTATTTATTTCATATACTGATGTGGTATATTTTTAATTGGAAGTTCATGATCATAAGTTCTTTTTCTCTTGCTGGAATTATATACTTTCAATTTATATGTCTCCTGAAAAGCATTTTCAAAATCAACTACATCAAAATATCCTATAAGCTCGTCTTTTATTTACACGAGTTTCTTTTACAGATTTTCTACCACCTAAATACATATTAAAACCTTTTTCAAAGTTCTTTCCTTTTGCCGTTACTTTATAATAATCACGTCCATCAGCATATGTTAACCTCTCAATTTTTGCAGAATAAATTTTTGGTCTCTTCTTATCATCATCTTCGTCTTCATCATCTTCAACTGGAATTGATGATCCAACAATTTTTACCAAACCTGAAGAAAGAAATTTCTTTGACCTAGTGCCTATTACTGATTCTGAACCAGAAGTGTCTTTGATAACATTAATTACAACAAGTAATTGTAATTTACGTTGCAAGTACTGTTTTGCCAACTCAGGTGAGTCAATAAATAATATGTCTGAAGAAATAGCTTTTTCTGCTATTGACCGAGGCATTAAAAATGCATCTGGCAAAAAATTGGCTGTTGCTTTTTTTGGCGGAGAACCCAGCCTGACTACAGAGTTAACTAGAAAGGCTGTTGATTATGCAAAACGGACTGTTGCTAAAAATTCAAATGTTTTAGGTGTTGATTTTAGCATGACAACAAATGGAACTCTGTCAGGTGAGTTTCTCAAGTTTGTTGTAGAAAATGACTTCCTAATTACATTATCAGTAGATGGACCTTCAATGATTCAGAATTATCAAAGACCTTTTAAATGTGGTACTAGCTCATCAGAGAAAGTGGATAATACCATACGATATTTAGCTAAACATAATGCTTGGTTCAAAATCCGCGTTACTGTTACTGAATATTCAGTTGGTCACATGGCTGAAACAGTTGCCTGGCTGAGTGAATTAGGTGGTGAAAAAATTCATTTTGAATCTGTTAGTGTTGCTGGACGAGCTTTGACACGAGTAAGTACTGAAAACCTCGGTAAACCATCTGCAGAAGACTTTGTTCAAAATCTGCAAATAGCTATTATTAAAGGTGGTGAACTAGGCGTTAGCGTGCTAAATTCTTCTTATATGAATATAGCTGAACCGCCAAAAAGATACTGCAATGGTAACATTGACAATCGCTTTGCTGTATCCTATACTGGCGATATAACAACTTGTGTTGAAGTGCAGGAACGTAATCACCCAGCCGCACAACAGTTTATTGCTGGAAAGTATGATCATGATTTAAAGAAAATTGTGATTGAAAACAATAAACGTGATAGCGCTTGCTCCATTCTTTCGAAAAGAGAAACTGTTAGTGAATGTAGTTTGTGTTTCGCAAAAAAATCTGCGGAAAAGAATGTCCAGTTAGAAATTTTCATACAACTGGAGATACCGTAACCGTTGACCCTTACAGATGTTATGTTATAAGGGAGATGGTACCTTTCATTGTTGGATTATTTGATGAAGCTACATTTGAAGATTAATCTTAAATGCTAAAAAGGAGGTGAATTCAATTGCGTATCAAAAAAATCGTTATGCCAAAAGGTATTCTGATTGCCAAGGCAAGACTCGGCAATTGCGATGACTAATGATTACAGAAGTAATACTTCTTAATCTAACTGGGGAAAGATTTTTCTTTCCCCTTTTTTTTTAATAATAAATACTAAAATATGAAACAACCAGAATTTCAAATTAAAGATAGAGAAAATATTCCAAAATATCTGTACCATATGGTTCCACAAAGTATATTTCTTAAATTTACAGATAATACAGGAATATATGATTGTCGTAATAAAATAGAATGGGGCATAAATGAGGACTTTATACATACTACCAGTGATATTAAAACATTAAGAGAAAAAATAGCTAATCCAAAATGGACGACTTATGACTTATCCGAAAAGTTTATATTACTAAAAATTGAAACATCTAAGATAGAATCAAAAATCACGTATGCTATATATAGTAATATAAAATACTATCATATCTGGAGTAGCCTTTCAAAAGATAGTTTTATTACTTTTGAAGTTAAGAGAAGTGATGATGGAACTTTTATATTAGAATAACTTTTACTTACAAATCATACTATTTTTTAAATATATTTTAAAAAATATCCTATTTGTACAATGACTAACTACAAAACTATTAGACAACTTATAAAATACTATTTCACAATAAAGCTCCAGCAAAATACTGAGCAACGCTCTAGCCTTATAGTTAAGATAAAAGAATAGGAGAATAAAAGCGTAAAAAAGAAGATATAGCTGAACAAAAGAGAAAAGATACTGAAGCACAGGCACACAAGGAAAAAATTGAAACTCAATTCAGTGCATGGGATGGCTCACATAGAAATCTCACACGTATGATCAAAGACTCCATGAACGACCCAAAGAGCTACGATTACGTAGAAACTAGATATTTTAT
>JAOZNB010000090.1 GCA_029933995.1 Candidatus Moraniibacteriota bacterium
ATGTATATGGAATTATAGAAATAAATAATTCTGTAGGGACGCCCCTTGTGGGTGTTCTTGAGATTAATACAAATAAAATGGCACCCACAAGGGGTGCCACTACATTTAAATCATTGACAACAAATGAATACATAAAAAATGTTAAATCAGGTAAACTACCAAAGTTTAATATTTGGCAACGTTCATATTACGATCATATAATTAGAAAAGAAGAGTCATTGCAAAAAATTAAAGAATATATCATGATTAATCCTAGGGAATGGAAAAAGGATAAATTATTTAATAGCTAAATTATGAAACGAAAAAAAATTGTAACAATTGGTGGTGGGACAGGGTCATTCACGTTGTTATCAGGGTTGAAAAAATATCAATATGATCTTACAGCGATTGTGACTATGGCTGATGATGGTGGGTCTACAGGGAAGTTGCGGGATGAATTAGGTGTGTTGCCTCCAGGCGATATTAGGCAGTGTCTCGTGGCACTTTCTGATTCATCAGAAGAATTGCGAGAATTGATGAACTATCGTTTTGAAAGTGGTGGATTAGAGGGGCATAATTTTGGTAATTTATTTCTCTCGGCACTTGAGAAAATTAATGGTAGTTTTTCGGGTGGTATTATAGAGGCTATTAAAATTTTGAATGTTAATGGTAGTGTGGTGCCTGTAAGTGAGGATAGTATGCGTTTAGTAATTAAACTTAATGACGGAAGACTTTTATCTGGGGAAAAAGAGCTTGATGAAAATACACAGATTCATGAAATAGGAATTCATGAGGTGCGATTAGCTAGTCGTGTACGTGCAAATAAACGTGCTGTAAAAGCAATTGATGAGGCTGATTTTATAGTTATCGGTCCAGGAGATCATTATGGAAGTATTGTACCAAATTTACTTGTGAGTGGTATAAAAAAAGCTATTAAAAAAACAAAAGCAAAAATTGTATTTGTGGCACCTCTTACAAATAAAAAAGGACATACAGAAGGATTTACTGTATTGGATTATGTAAAAAATATAGAAACATTGATTGGAAGTGGTAGAATTGATTTTGTGGTATATAATTCCAAAAAACCACATAGAGATATGATTACAAAATATGAAAAACAAGAAGGAAAAAAATCATTGGTTTTGTGTAAATATGCTAATGATAAAAAATATAGGATTGTAGAAGGAGATCTTCTTCGGAAAGAAAAAATTGTAACTGCAAAGGGAGATAAGCTGGCACACACACGTGCGTTTATTCGTCACGATAGTGATAAATTAGCGCGTGCAATTACACTTATTACAGAGTATAGTGAATATAGATCATTTAATATTTTGTAACCATTTGTCATTCCTGCGAAGGCAGGAATCTTTCTGTAAGATACAAAAATGATAAGGTTGGTAAAAGTATTATATTGTAAATTATATTCACAAGGAATTATAAGATTATTTTATTCAGGGAATGGATGATAATTTTTTAAAGATTTGATAGATGAAAATAAAGAATAAAGAAATTAATTTTTCAGAATTTCAATACAAGCCATTCAAATTTTTATTTTTTGTGGCACAAGAATATCGATTGCAAATTGTGGGCATAATGATATTAGTTGTTGTATCGGAAATTTTTTTTAGTGGTGTAATTTATTTTTTGGGGCAATTGGTAGATACATTAAACACAATGACTGCTGGTGATGATATGACCACAGCTTATAAATTTGCATGGTTACTTGTGGGAACATTTGCAATTAGTTTTGCACTTTGGCGTATTAGTGGGTTTTGGGGTAGTTATATAACAACGCGTTTAGAGGCATATTCTTTTCAAGTTACATTTGATTATTTAATCAAACATAGCTATGCATATTTTTCTGGTCGGCTAGTGGGAAAGCTTTCTAGTAAAGTTTCAAATATTGCTAGGAGTGTAGAATCAGTTTTTCCAATGCTATTTTGGGATTTTTTGCGAATGACAGCAAAATTTGGAATTTTTTGTGTTTTAGCTTTTATATTTAATACATGGCTTGGAATAATTTTTAGTGTATTTATTGTATTATTTCTAATTCTCAATATTACAACTTCACGAAAACTTGCTCATTATTCAAAAAAGCGCGCAGATAAAGCATCTTCATTACGAGGGAATATTGTGGATGATCTTACAAATGTGATGGCTATTAAACAAAATGTACAAGTTACATTTGAAAGAAAAAATATTAGCAAATATATTGAAAGTCATAGATTTTGGCATTTAAAAACGTGGAGATATTTTGAAACAGTGTTGACATTTAATTCATTGATGGCTATCATCATGCAATTTATAGTGGTGTTCAGTATGTTGCGATTGTGGGAAATGCAACAGATAGGACTAGGTATTGTAGTTATGGCAATTATGATGTCGACGCGATTAGTTGGGGATTTAGTTTTTATGGGAGCAACGTTCAATAGGTTCATGGAGCAGTATGGACAATTAAAGGAGGGTTTAGAAGAGGTATTTATTCCATATGATATTGTAGATAATAATAATGCACAAAAAATAAAGATTAAAAAAGGTGAAATTATTTTTGATAAGGTTGATTTTTATTATGAGGATGATAAAAATCGTTTAGTTTTTAAGCAGTTGTCACTAGAAATTTCAGCAGGGCAAAAGATTGGACTTGTAGGTGAATCGGGTGAGGGAAAGTCTACTTTTGTGAGTTTATTATTACGATTTATGGATTTAGAGTCAGGACAAATAATGATTGATGGGTATAATATTGCAGATATTCGCCAAGATGATTTGCGTAGTGCTATTGCATATGTGCCACAAGAGGCATTATTATTTCATAGAACATTAGAGGAAAATATTAAATATAGTAATGTGCAAGCAAGTAAAGAAGATATTGTAGAAGCTTCTGTACGAGCACATGCACTGGAGTTTATCAATAGTTTTCCTAAAGGTTTTGAGACTATGGTGGGAGAACGTGGTGTGAAACTTTCAGGTGGACAGAAACAACGCGTAATGATTGCACGTGCAATGTTAAAAGAATCACCAATTTTGGTATTAGATGAGGCAACAAGTTCACTTGATTCACATTCAGAAAAATTAATTCAAGAAGCGTTGGAAGAATTGATGAAAGGACGGACAACGATTGTGATTGCACATAGATTGAGTACATTGAAACAGATGGACAGAATTATAGTGTTTGATGGTGGTAGGATTGTAGAAGATGGTACACATCTAGAATTATTGGGGAAGAAGGGTAAATATTTTGAACTTTGGCAGTATCAGTCAGGCGCTTTGAATTAAAATAATGAAACAACAGCGAAAAACATTACGATTGAAGAACTATGATTATTCACAAAATGGAATGTATTTTGTGACAATTTGTACACAAAATAAACAATGTTTATTTGGACAAATAAAAAATGGTGAAATAAAGTTAAATTTAGCAGGTGAGATAGTAGAAAAATGATGGAAAGAATTAGAAAATAAATTTAATATACAAGTACATGAATATGTGATAATGCCAAATCATATACATGGAATTATAGAAATAAATAATTCTGTAGGGGCGGACCTATGTGTCCGCCAGTATGTAGATACTAAGGGGCAGACACATAGGTCTGCCCCTACAATTAGTGAAATGATGCAATGGTATAAAACTATGACAACAAACGAATACATAAAAAATGTAAAATCAGGTAAGCTACCAAAATTTGATAAGAAAATTTGGCAACGTTCATATTACGATCATATAATAAGAAAAGAAGAATCATTGCAAAAAATTAAAGAATATATCATGATTAATACTAGTGAGTGGAAAAAAGATACATTATATATTAATTTTAAAATATGAAACTATTTGTAGATTTTGATAATACAATTTTTGATACACATCACAAGTTTTTAGATGCATTTTTTGGAGTGTTTGAAAACTATGGTGTATCACGAGAAATTTTTGAAGAAACATTACCACATTTTTCAAAAACAGCTTTACAGAGTGGTAAATGCTATTCACCAGAGAGACATATAAAAATAATCAATAAACATACAGGAAAAAATATTAGTGAAGATATTTTTTTGCAAGAAATGAGTGAATTTTTAGAAAAATTAGAAAATTTTGTATTTGAGGATTTTTATGAGTTTGTAAATCAATACAATAAAGGGGACTTAATCATTTTATCGTATGGTGAGGAGAAATTTCAGACGCAAAAGATTATTGGTTCAGGGGTAGAACAATTTTTTACAGATACAATTATTACGCAGGGTGATAAGGCTATAGAGATTGAAAAATATATGCAGAATTTTTCAGAGGAGTCGGCTGTACTTATTGATGATAAATTAGGGTATTTTGAAAGTGTGAAAAAATTATCAATTGATACAAAAACAGTACACATAGTAAGAGGTGATAATAAATGTGAGAGTGGCGCTTTTTGTGATTATCATGCAAAAGATTTACGTAATATAAGCGCTTTATTTCAATAAAATGTAAAAAAAGTCCACGCCACCATTATGATAAATGATAGCGTGGGCAATGGGTTATGCGGCATCTTGAACAAGTTTTAGGTGTGATGGTTTCACATCCAAATCATTCATAAGCTCCTGCGCCCACTTCTGTAGCCACATATAATTGTATAGGTAAGCCAATTTCTTTTTCCTTGTCAGGCCTATAATTATGTGTCGGTTGTTGCGACATATTCCGTTTTCTCGATTTTCATATCGATTAATGGGAATAAATTCGTATGTAGCAAAAATGTCAATCCAGTATAGTGCAGTGCCATAGTCAATCATGGCTTTGTGTGCAATATCTGGTACAAGGATTTCGTGCATGCCGTTTTCAGCACATGCTAGTAATACGGTTGCTACGCGAAACGCATTTTTGCTTGGGAAAAGCGTGTCATACTTTTTCATGAAAAGACCCCCTGTCTTTTTTGTTGTAATTGAAGAACGAAAAAATATTATAACATCATTTTGTCAAAATGTCAAATCAATTATTTGTAACTATTCAGGTTTATTCAATGTCATTCCTGTGAAGGCAGGAATCTTTCAATAAAATCAAAATTTTTTTAAATTAT
>JAOZNB010000091.1 GCA_029933995.1 Candidatus Moraniibacteriota bacterium
CCAGCACAGGAGCGTTAGATACTACTTTTGGAACTAATGGTACTCGGTTAATTGGTGGAACAAATTATGATCACGTATACTCCATTGTACAAACATCAGACGGAGGATATATTATTGCAGGGTATTCAAGCGACTCTGCTGGAGCAGGTGGTACTGATATGTACATAGTAAAATTAACCAGCACAGGAGCATTAGATATTACCTTTGGAACTAATGGTACTCGGTTAATTGGAGGTTCAAGTTATGATTATGCATTCTCCATCGCACAAGCATCAGACGGAGGATATATTATTGTAGGGCGTTCAAACGACTCTGCTGGAGCAGGAGGTAATGATATATACATAGCAAAATTAACTAGCACAGGAGCCCTAGATACTACCTTTGGAACTAATGGTACTCGGTTAATTGGAGGGACAAGTAATGATTATGTATACTCCATCATTCAAACATCAGACGGAGGATATATTGTTGCAGGGTTTTCAAACGACTCTGCTGGAGCAGGAGGTAATGATATATACATAGCAAAATTAACTAGCACAGGAGCCCTAGATACTACCTTTGGAACTAATGGTACTCGGTTGATTGGAGGGACAAGTAATGATTATGCACACTCTATTATCCAAGCATCAGACGGAGGATATATTATTGCAGGGTATTCAAGCGACTCTGCTGGAGCAGGTGGTACTGATATGTACATAGTAAAATTAACCAGCACAGGAGCATTAGATATTACCTTTGGAACTAATGGTACTCGGTTAATTGGTGGAGTAAATCATGATCATGCACGTTCCATCATTCAAACATCAGACGGAGGATATATTATTGCAGGGTATTCAAACGACTCTGCTGGAGCAGGAAGTAATGATATGTACATAGCAAAGCTAACCAGCACAGGAGCGTTAGATACTACTTTTGGAACTAATGGTACTCGGTTAATTGGAGGGACAAGTGGTGATTACGCACATTCTATCACCCAAACATCAGACGGAGGATATATTGTCGCAGGGTATTCAAATGACTCTGCTGGAGCAGGAAATGATGATATGTACCTAGTGAAACTAGACTCCTCAGGAAATCTAGGTGGAGGATGTACTAATCCAACAGTAAACAATGGTCCAACAACTTTAAACTCAACAGGTGCTTTAAACAATGGTCCAACAACTTTAAACTCAGCAGGTACTTTAAATAACGGTCCAGTTACTATTAATACTGCAGGAACCTTAAATCAACAATGCTCAGCATCAACAACAAACGCAAATCAAACAGTATTCAACGTAAATCAATACGGTAACGTAGGAATAGGAGCAAACGCAAATCTAGGATATAGATTAAATGTAAATGGTGCAGCAGTGTCAAATGGATGGTTTACTTCATCAGACAAAAGATTTAAAACAAACATAAAAACAGTAGAAAGTTCATTAGATAAAATCACACAATTAGAAGGTGTATCATACAAGTACAAAACAGAAGAATTTGAATATAGAGGATTTGATGATAAAAAACATCTAGGACTAATAGCTCAAGATGTAGAAAAACTATTTCCAGAATTAGTTTACACTGATGCAACAGGATACAAAGCAATAGACTATACAGGTTTAATATCTCCAATGATAAATTCTATAAAAGAACAAAATTTAACAATTAATTCAAATACACTAAAAACAGATACAAACATAACAACATTAACAGGGTTACAAAATTCAATTGACATACAATTAGCAACAGTATCAAAGCTGCTTGGTTCAACATTAAGCGATGAAGGAACAATTCAAGAAGATGTATTATTAATGCAAGAGGATGCAAACTCACAATCAGATCTAGTAGAATCACTAAAGACTAAAATAGATAAATTACAATCAGATGTGAATTCAATTGATGAATTACAACAAAGCATGACAACAATTCTACTTGCACTTGATGAAGATAAACTTCTTTATACTGATGATGCAGGAGATTTAACTTTGGAGGGTGTGCTCACAGCAGGAGTACTTGTTGTTGATGGTATTATAATTACAGGAGGAGAGGATAGTGCGTTGATTGGGGAAGGTATGATTGCAAAAGATTCACGGGATGTGTTTATATCTACTAAAGCTGTAAAAAATAATAGTAGAATTTTTGTAACACCAAAGGGCGGAGTAGTTACACAAACAATGTCAGTATCACGCATAGATGAAGATAGCGGATTTCACGTTACAGTTGCAAAAGAAGTAGAAGAATCAATTGCATTTGATTGGTTTATAGTGGAAGATCAAATAAAGCATGATATAGAAGATGATAACAATAACAGTTCTGGGAGGATACTTAAAGATGAAGTTTTTGATGATGAGGTCGTTGAAGAAATTTAAGTTCATTCCTTAGAGTCTTTTGGTTAAGAATATAAATGCAAAATTGTATTGTATGCAAAATTTTATAATTACAAAAAAAAGTTTATTTAGTATAATTTTCGTGTTTTTAATTATGCCAAGTTTTGTGTATGGACAATATTACATTATTGAAAATATTCCAAGTACTGGAGATGATGATCTGAGGCCAGAAGTAAATGTCACTGAGCCAGTGGATACAGGCTCTCAAGTTATAGAAGATGTGATTACGACAGATATTACGACTACTATTGCAGAAGAAACTGAAACAACTGTCATAGAAACAATTGCTGAAAATAAAAGAACCTTTCAGACAGCTGGTTTGGTGGGTGCGGTGTCTGGAGCTGTTATTGCAATGGCAACAACTGCAGTTCCATTATTTGCAACAACTCCAACTATGATACAAGATTTGATGTTTTTAAATTTATTTGGGCTTTTTGCTAGACGTAAAAATGAAAAGAGGTGGGGAGTTGTGTTTGATGTTGATACAAAATTGCCAATACCAGCGGCAAAGGTAATACTTTTTGACAGTGTGCTCAAAGAATTAGAAACAACATATTCTGATAAAGATGGCAGGTTTGGTTTTTTGGCTGGAGAAGGTGTTTATAAGTTGGATATTTATAAAAAAGATTATGAGGCATTTGTAGACTCTGATAGAGATAATATATACGGAACACTATATGTAGGCAATGAGGTAAGAATTGTAGGTGATGAAGTTTTGAGTGTGAATGTGGCATTGCGTTCACTTACAATAAATTGGGCAGAATATGCAGATAAAAAAATAAAACAATACACAAGTACGTGGTCATTGGTAAAAAAATATTTATTTACAACATTTTATTTTATAGGACTTATTGCAACGATAATTATTACCATATTTTATCCATCAATTTTTAATATAATACTCGTTATTATCAATGGTATATTTTTTGTGATGATTTATTTTCATCATAAAAAAGATCATGGAACTGTTATGTCTAATAATAAAAAACCAGTACCATTTGCAGTAGTTAATTTGTATGATGAACAAGGTAAAAAAGATGCGTTTGCAGTTACTGATGTAATAGGTAGATATTACATGCTTGCTGATAATGGTAATTACACAATGAAGGCGGTAGGACAACCAGTTGGTGGAGACAAAAAAGAAGTACATAATGATGTTCATGTGCGAGATCAAATTGTTAGTAAAGATATTATTTTTGAATAGATTTATTTTTGAAGTAGGATATTAGTATAAATTAGCACTCTCATAGGGAGATTGCTAATTTTTATTTTTTGTGATAGTATAAATATTACTAATTAAAGTTATAAAAAATATGTCAAAAGACTTTTATGAAATTTTGGGTGTATCAAAGGATTCATCTAACGCAGAAATTAAAAAAGCATATCGTAAGATGGCTCACAAATATCATCCAGATAAAGATGGTGGTGATGAAGCAAAATTTAAAGAAGTAAATGAAGCCTATCAAACTTTATCAGATAGTACGAAAAAATCACAATATGATCAATTTGGTCAAACTTTTGATGGTGCTGGTGGTCCAGGTAGTCAAGGAGGTGGAGGTGCTGGTTTTGGGGGTTTTGATTTTTCAGATTTTCAACAGGGTTCAGGTGGGCAGGGATTCGAATTTAATTTTGGTGGAGGTGGTGCTGGTGATATTTTTTCTGAGATGTTTGGTGGCGGGGGCGAACGAGGGGGCGGACGAGGTCGAGAAGTTCAGGTAGATATAGAAATTGATTATTCACAAGTAATAAAAGGTGCAATTAAAGAGGTATCAGTGTATAAATCAGTGCATTGTAGTCATTGTGATGGAAGCGGTGGTGAGCCTGGTGCAAAAGAAAATACATGTAAAACATGTTCTGGAAGTGGACAGGTGCAAAAGACAATGCAAACAATTTTAGGGACTATTGCACAAGCAGCTGTGTGTGATGATTGTATGGGCAAGGGTAAGACTTTTGATAAAAAATGTACTAAATGTAAAGGTGTGGGGCATTATCGTGAAGAAGTGATTGAATCAATTGATATTCCAGCAGGGATTAATGATGGTCAATCAATTGCAATTACAGGAAAGGGTGAAATAGGTGAAGGTGGTGCACCGGCAGGAGATTTAATTATAACTGTACATGTAGTTCCTGATAGTAGATTTGTGCGTGATGGATATGACATTCGTACGATAGAACATATAAATTTTGCACAAGCAGCACTAGGGGATAAAATTGATATTGAAACTGTAGAAGGATTAGTAAAAATGAAAATACCAGCAGGTACACAATCAGGTGAAATTTATAGAATTCGTAGTAAAGGTATTCCAAAATTACGAGGCATTGGCAGAGGTGATCATCTTGTAGAGGTGATTGTAGATGTACCAACAAAACTTTCCAGAAAAGAAAAAAAGATAATAGAGGAATTACGACATCTGTAAAAAAATATAAAATGCACAGAATGGACAGATATATCTGTCCATTTTTATGGTTGTGATTATATTAGTAATATCATAAAAATATGTTATAATATATAAGATGGTAAATAGATACAGAATTAAAGACAAAATCAATAAGGTGAGAGATTATAACAATTA
>JAOZNB010000092.1 GCA_029933995.1 Candidatus Moraniibacteriota bacterium
ATTAAAAAGTTTCTAAAGTATGTAAGTATAAGATTCCGGATAATGTTATTTCTATTTTGATGTTTCGGACAGGCACACAGGCACTGTCCCTACGAGAAATAAACATTTCTGGAAGGACACTTAAAAAATATCTAAAGATTATAAAAAAATTGCAGGAAAGGATTTTAAGAAAAAAAATAAAATATTAGATATTAAACTAATATAAAAAAATAAATAAGTCACTAGGCTTTTGCAGGTGTAACCTGTGGGATAGAAGTCACCAACATCGCTGGTGGTATTCACTTTGACGGTGAATTTATTATGTGGTATAAAGATAAACTGTTCTTTAAAGATTGAAGTGTCATAAAAACGAATGTATATTTTTATACAAACAAAAAGGAGGTCAAAAAAATGGAAAGTATTTTTGAGAGACAAATGCGACAAAGTTATTCGAAGGGCTCAACTATTGCTGTAGGATGTAATCAATGGGGTGATACAGGTAAAGGAGCAATTGTAGACAGATTTATGCACATTGCTGACATTTGTGTTCGTTCTATGGGAGCTGATAATTGTGGTCACACAATGCATGTAAATGGAATGAAATATGTTAGTCATATGATACCTTCAGGAATTCTTTTTGATTCCAAGGGAATAGTGTCTGTGATTGCGCGTGATGTTGCATTGAATCCTTTGACTGCGCGACTGGAGCTTGCTGAATTTACTAAGGCAGGTATTACTTGCAATAACTTGAAGATATCATTTCGTGCCAAGTTGATTTTACCGTATCATATATTGTTTGATATGCTTTCTGAAAGTAAATCAGGTAAAGCAAAAAAAATTGGTACGACGGGACGTGGTGTGGGTCCAGTTTTTCAGGATTATATTGCACGTGTAGGATTGACAGTGGGGGACATGCTCGATGAGGGTGTGATGTACCAAAAGTTGTATCATGTTTTGCGAGATAGAATTGCATTTCTCAAGACTTTGGATATAGGAATGGTGCGTGAAGTTATGCAACATGAGCGTCTTGAAAATGGACTTTTCTTTCATTCAAAACATATTTTGGATATTGATGCAATTGTGGAGAGATATCGTGAACATGGAGAATTTTTTCGTGATATGATTTGTGATACAGAGGCATATTTAAAATCTCAACTTGGTACTGCCACGATTGTTTTTGAAGGAGCTCAGGGATTGTTACTGGATATTAATCAGGGATCATATCCATTTGTAACTTCTTCTAGATGTAGTGTGGCAGGAATTGCCAATGGTGCTGGTTTGCGAGAAAAAAATATTACAGATCCATTGGGAGTTGTTAAAGCATATGTCACCAGAGTCGGTGAAGGGGCATTTCCTACAGAGATTGGAGGATATGATGCTGTATCAACTTACAAAACTCAGTGGCATGATAAGCTGGTAGACGTACCTCTTGTAGAACAAATCAATGATTCAAATGAGGTTATTCAGGGCGGTGCCATAGGTATGATTGGTGGTGAAGTTGGCGCAACTACAGGTCGTTCCAGGCGCGTTGGCTGGTTAGATCTTGTGGCATTGCGACATGCAATAGGTATTAATGGTTCACAAATTGTTATTACCAAATTAGATGTTTTGACAGGTATTAAAAAGATACCTGTTTGTACAGAATATTGTTATGAAGGTAAGGACAATCCAGCGATACCACTACACACCGGTCAGTTTCTTGACGAAATGATTCCAGAAAACGAAATCCTGAAACACTGTCGACCAATCTATACCTATCTCGACGGTTGGGATGAAGATATTAGCAATGTTCGTTCATGGACAGATTTGCCAGAAAATGCTCAAAAATACTTGAGTTTAATTGAAGAATTGTCTGGTGCAAAGATTGTAATGATTGGTGTTGGGCCAGAGCGTGAACAAGTATTTTTTACTTAACACTGCAGGATTGATGTAGTTAGTTATCCCATAGAACATTATAATGTTCTATGGGATTTTGTTTTGAATTTGTATTAAATTGGAGGATAAAAAGTAAATATAGTGCAATCTTATTTTGTTGTGGTATAATAAAATATATAATAAGATAACGATGCAAAAAATCCTCTGGTGCTTTAGCGAGCGGTGGTGGACAAAATAAAAATATGATAGAAGATGAAGCTATATTAGAGCCAGAAAAATTACTTAAAGCATGTGATATTAGCGGTAAGCATAATGTTGCTGATTTTGGGTGTGGTCCTGGTATTTTTTCTATTCCTATTGCTCAGATGACTGAGGGAACGGTTTATTGTTTTGATGTTTTGGAATCTGCACTTGAAGCAGTTAATAGTAGGGCGCAAATAATAGGCTTGAGCAATATTGTAACGCGAAGAGCAAATCTTGAAAAAGAAAATGGTTCTAAATTAGAAACAGGATCTGTGAATCATGTTGTAATGCGTAAAATTTTATTGCAAAATGAAAATAAAGAAGCTTTGTTTATAGAATCACATCGTGTTTTATCAGATGATGGGAAATTACTTATTGTTGGATGGACTGAAGCTGCTATTCAGGGCTTTGGTACAAGTGAAAAATTGAGTGAAAATAGTGTAAGAGATTTAGCACAAAAAGCAGGATTTACAAATAATGAGCAACTTGATGCGGGGAAATATCACTATGCATTTATTTTCACAAAATAAATTTAGTAGAAAGTCTAAAAAAATAGGATATTGTAAAATTTTAATTATAAATATATGAAAAAAAATATTGCTGCTGTTGTAGTACTTTGTTCCATTTTTGTTTTTTCAGGATTGGGTTGTAAGGGGCCAGGTGTGTCTTATACAGTTCCTCTTGATATTTGGGGGACTTTTGATAATACAAATGCATATAGTGAATCATTTAGTGCATATACAAGCATTGATGAAAGTGTTGAGATGGTTAATTATCATAAACATACATTAGAGTCTTATAGGCAGGATTTGTTGGATGCGCTTGCTGCAGGAAATGGTCCTGATATTTTTATGATTCATAATTCATGGATGCCAGATTTTGTAGATAAAACCGTACCTGCTCCAGGATATATGATAACAGAACAGGATTTTAGAAATAATTTTGTAGATGTTGTTGCAGACGATATGCTTGTAAATGGACAAATATATGGTGTACCGTTATCAGTGGATTCACTGGCACTATATTATAATAAGGATATTTTCAATGCAGCAGGCATCACACATCCTCCAAAGACATGGGAAGAGTTTAATGCAATTGTTAAAACTTTAACTGATATTGATGAGTTTGGCAATTTAACACAAAGTGCAGTTTCGATAGGAACAGCATACAATGTAAATCGGTCAACAGATATATTGACCGCAATGATGATTCAAAATGGTACTGAAATGTCCAGCAAGGAAATGAATACAATAACATTTGCAGATCCCGTAGGTGCAACCGTACCAAGTGAACAAGCATTAAAATATTATACAGACTTTGCATCAGCAGCATCACCTGTGTATACATGGAATAAGAGACAAAATTATTCTATAGATGAATTTTATGAAGGCAGTACAGCTATGATGATTAATTATTCATGGCACTACGATACAATTAAAGAAAAGAATGCAAAATTAAACTTTGCAGTTTCAGATTTACCACAAGTAGCGTTGGAGCCAATAGGGAATCAGGCTAACTTTGCAAATTATTGGGTTTTTGTTGTAGCAAAAAATAAACAAGTCAAACAATCAAATGATCCTAAGGCAGTAAAAATCACAGATGAAATACGTATACAAACATCATGGCAGTTATTGCGAGCTTTGACATTCCCATCTAGTGGAGGTGTGCCAATTACAAATTTTGCAAGTGGAGAAACTCTTAAGTACAACACGGAATTTGATCTTACGGAAAGATATTTAGAAAAAACAGGAAAGCCAGCAGCAAGAAGAGATTTAATTGCAAAACAACAAACGGATGTAAAATTAGGAGCATTTGCAAATGGTAATTTAATTGCGAGGTCGTGGTGGCGTAATAATGCAACTGCAATAGATGCAATTTTTGCAGATATGATTGATAGCGTAAATATAGGAGCATCATCAGTTCATGACGCAATTGAACTAGGCTCAAAACGTTCACAACAGTTGATGAAATAGAGGATTGTGAGATTAAGTCTCTCAAAAAACCTTAAATAATTGTCATTTCGAGCGTAGTGATAACGGAGTCGAGAGAACTCAATATTATAATAACATGATGAAACTATAAGTTTAGAGATTTCTCCATTCCGCTCCGCTACAGTCGAAATGACAGGTAGATAGGTTTTATTATATAATTTGGTTAAGTTTAATATAATATGAAATTTATAAAGAGAGGTTTGGTCATATTGAGTTTTTTTTGTTTTATTCAAATTCAAATTGTTCAAGCATCAATCACAGGTGATGAATCAAGGCGTATTTTAGAAGAACAAAATATTGAAACATCAGATGCAAATATTGCGGCATACACACAAAGTATTAATATGGGCATGGACAATCAACAGGCTATGTATAATATGGACAAGGCAGGTAGGTTAACACAAGATAGTGATTCTATATCAGGTAGAACAGATGAAGGACAGTGGAATTATGTTGGTGACACTCTAGTATTTGTGCCACATGAAAGTTATATTCCTGCAGTTCCTGAAAATAATAGAAATTTTAGATATGCAGACAGAAGAGCGAAAGAGATTGAGGAAGTTTTAGATGAGGGTGAATATGGTTATGATACTAGGGATTATAATGACGCCTTTCATGAGTTAAAGCAAGGATTAGAAGGATCAGAGTTATCAGGGACGTCAGTTGGTGATTTAATCTTAAAGTCATATAGAGAGACACCAGATCCTAATGATAGACATTTTAGTACTATTGTTGAACATGAAGTGGATTCAATGGAGAATGCTATTAATTATGGATTATTTGA
>JAOZNB010000093.1 GCA_029933995.1 Candidatus Moraniibacteriota bacterium
TTAATAGTAACGCCTGCTATTGACTCCTCTCCAACATCCCACAAACCATTGTGATTAAGGTCATTCCACTTAAATCCACTAATCTTTGATTGTTTATCATCATTTGTAATAGTGCACACCTTATGTTCACCGTAATCAAGTATCACTGTTCCGTCATCAGCACAATCATCACTCCAGACAGATGCTAAATATCCCTCGCCACCCGTAAGAGCATACTCATTTGCTACATGTATTCCAGGTTCAAGTTCTACAACTTCACTCCACAATACATTATTAGCATTTATCTGTGCTTGAAAATTATCTTGTGTTGCACGTCCTCCGTCATCTGAAATAACAACCTTTTTAAGAGTTAGTGTTGGTCGCTCACTATTAGTAAATATACATTTTACATCTTCTCCAGCTTCAACATTAAATGTTACAACACCTGTATCGATATTACCTACACTATTATTATCATCACATTCAATATTTGTTAGGTCCCATCCCTCCATCTTAGTTTCTATTGCTGTAAATTGTCCCAAAACAATATCTGCCTCAATTGTTTCTCCATCCTTGATAGCGCCACTAAGAATTCCTCTGAATTCAAATTCCTGACTAGAGCCATTTGGCACAGTTTGCTTTTCAATTGTAATAGACCCCAATTGATAATTTCCAAAATAAGTCTCATATTCAGAACCAACACTCACATCTACTGTATGACAAAGACTACCATCACTTGGTTCTGTACTTGTCCAACCAGATTGCATTGTTTCACATACCTCATATTCACCAATTGGTAAATTATCAAATAATATTACACCCTCACCATCATCGCCAGTTGTGCCTACTACACTATCATTATTTACATTAGTAAGTGTCATTTCCCAACCGTTCAACAATGACTCACCAGTATCATAATTACTATTATCATTTTTATCTTCATATTTAATTGCACGAATCTGTCCAAGTTTATAATTACCAAACTCAATCAATGCTTTTTCACCACTTTCAACAGTAACTGTTGAATAATTATTATCGGTTGTCATCATCCACCCATCTTCTTCAACTTCAAAAACAGTATAATCCCCCATCGGTAATTCAGACCACGTATAACACCCATCATTATCACGACTGGCACTACCTTGACCCTCTACACCAACCGCCCACTCAATATATTCTTCATTAATATTTTTAACACCATCACTATTAAAGTCTTCAAATTTACATACTTGTAAATCTCCAGAGGTTTTTTTATTTACAACAGTAACTTCTGTTATTTCTCCTGGCACAACCATTACCTGTGCACCTGGAATATTTGTATCGCTATCTGGCGTAATTCTCTCCAATACATATCCAACAGGAATATTAATTTCATCTACTGTATAGAGATTATCTCCCACAACAAGTCCATTATATGTAACAGTTTCTCCATCTGTAAGTATTTTTGCATCAGCACCATTCAGTGTCACAGTAAAGTTATTTGTTGTATCTATTATATCTGTACCCCTAAATCCTACAACATCTTTGTGCACAATAATTGTACCCAATTGTTGATTACCAAAATAAATAGTCTGATTATCATCAAGGTCAAGTGTTACTGGCTGTGTCAGATTTGTAGTATTTGTATTAATCCAACCATCCTGTTGATTTTCTGTAACTGTATAATTTCCAGCTGACAAATTTCTAAACGTAACACATCCAGGAGTTACAACACATCCATTCATATTTTGAGTAATCTTTTGATCAATAATATCACCAGCACTATTACGAAGTGTCATTTCCCAACCACCTAAAAGCATTTCATTTCCATCATATTGTCCATCACCGGCATAATCATTAAACTTACATACGGTCAGATCAGATGGAATATCATCATTTATAATTTCACACGTTACATCATCACCATTTGCAATTTCAATTTCACCATCAACAACTCTTGTGCTACCACAATCCCAAACACTAGCCTCATACCCACTTGGTCCATTTTCAAATAAATTATACAGACCTGCTGATACATTTGCATTTGTTATAGAAGCGTCTCCAGTTACACCAGATATTGATACGGACCCATCTTCAGACTGTGCAGAAAGTATCCAGTCAGTATTTTGTGCTATTCCACCATTATCTGTTATGACTTTTTTCTTAAGTGTCAATTTTGACGGAACATCATCATTAATAATTGTACAGATCTTTGTTTCACCTGGCATGAAAAATCCAAGCTCTGTTGATAAACCATTGTCAAACACCATACCACAATCCCACCTACCCTCTACATAACCAGTAATATCTTTTTCAGAAAGTATCTGTGGACAACTAGCACAATAATCTATATCTATAGTCGCTGTATATGTCGTCACATCACCCACTGTAGTCCCTGCATCAAAATTATCAATCAACTCAGAATCCAAAGTAATATCAAAATCATCTACTGTAGCAACTCCTCCATCATCATTCATCACTTTTTTAACAACAATAAGTGATGAATTTTGAATATTTACATAATTACATATCACATCATCACCTGGCATCAAGTTAATCACTACTGTCCCAGAATCCTCGTTATCATAATTAATACGTTCTTGATCAATTCCTCTACATTCAATATCAGTCAACTTCCACCCGCTCATAGCTTTTTCAGTGAATGCATATTCTCCAACAACGAGATTATCAATTGTATGTGATGCCATCTTTATATAACCATTATTAACAATAGGAATAGAAAATGGATTGATTCCATTTGTTGCTTCAAACTCAAATTCACCATCGCCACCAACTGCTGTTTTTTCAATAGTAATTTTACCTGTATTTTCTATACATCTAGTATTTATAGTTTCTGTAACCTCAAACTGTACAGAAGTTTTGTCAAGAATGTCCTGACCATTCGTACAGCTCCCTTTTGTGGTATATTTTGTAATTTCTGCCTGCCATGTAGAACCCGTCAATGCATTGTTCTCAAGATCATATTTTATACCAAACTCAGTATTATTCCTACTACAATTTATAATGTTATGTTTTGTGCCATTAGGTTCATACATATCGATTCGATACCACCGACTCACAAATAACCCTGTCGCTTTTATATAAACTGACTCACCTTGCTCATATTGACTTTTACTTATTGTAAAATTATCATCACTATAAGCTTGAATTAGAAATACAGTAAAATGATCCAATTTTTCAACCTTGATTTCACCTTTGTTAATATTAATGTCTTCTTTATCAACTTTCTTTATTTTATCCTTATTATTAAGGTCTTTTTCATCTTCTACATACATTACTCCCACTCTATCTTTTGCAATACTTTTATTCAGTGACGGAAATGTTAATTCAAATTCAAATGTACCATTTTTCATCGTAGAAGTAATTTCCCATGCCACATTATTTATAGCATTAAGTTCTACAATTTGTTCATTTGTTAATTTTACCTCTTTCACAGTAATCTCACGAGCATTATCAGTATTTGCATCCATATCAATATCTGTGAACATGATTTTGAGACCATCCAAATTATCATTTTTATCAAGATCAAGCTCATATTCAATATCCTCTTCAACACATCGTGTATATGCACCCTTTTTCTCCACCCATTTATCAACACATTTATTCTCATCCACAATAATTTCTTCTACATCATCATCTTTTTGTTCATCAGACTCTTCAACATCTGCATCTTTTGTGTCAACATCATCCTCACCAGAATCACTCTCTTCATCTGTATTTGTATCATTATTTTCATTATTAGCATCAGTGTTTTCTCCTGTGCTATTATCCCCCTCTGTATCAATATCAGTGTCAGCGTCAACATCAGTCACAACCTCATCTTCATTTGTGTCAGTATTGTCACTCTCGACAGCATCAATAATCTCCTCTGTGTCAGAATCATCTTCTGTGTCAGTATCATCAGACTCTTCACTTTCAGTTGTATCAGCATCATCAGTTTCTTCCACTTCATCTTCTTCAGTCGATTCTTCTTCAACTGACTCCTCTTCAGATTCTTCTACTTCATCCGTAACAGATTCTTCATCCTCACCAGATTCGTCATCTTCCGCTATTTCATCTTCATTAGACTTATCATCTTCCTCCTGCACAACGGTAGCATCGGTATCACTATCACCCTCTGCAAATGCATAATACAAACCTGGTCCACCAACTGGTTGCAACAAAAATACACCCAAAATCATAACGTTAAGAGCCTTCATCAATCGATCTGTGGTCTTTTTGCGTAATAACATACATTTGCATTTATAAATAATAATTGTAATTAAAAAAACCAACCAAAAAACTTAAGTACTATACTTAATTTTTAGTCGGTTTTGCTATTCAACTCCCCACACATCATAAGCAACCAATCATTGAGAATATCTCATCTCTCTAAGTGTGGATCTTCATTCCTATATTTAATTAGTTCAAATCACACTGTTCTTTCAAATAAAAAACAGGTCACCAAAAACCTACCCTAGATTTTTGGTGACCTGCATTTCACAGTCATTATATAATTGTTGTACATTATATAAACGCATACCACTCCGATAAATAAAATTCAGTTAACATTACTCACTCACGTTCACAACTCTTATTTCAATTTGGATTAAATGTACGCCAATATTATTATCTTGTCAATGCTTTATTATTTTTATTAATTATATTATGCTTTTATTATTATTTTATTATTATTTATTTTAAAGTTAACTTCTTTTACGTCTTTTTGCAAAAATTCGATATTCCACAATAATCACAATAATCACCAATACACCTATAAAAATCCACGCACTTGTTTTTACCGTTGAATTACGCTCAGATAACTTCTGAT
>JAOZNB010000017.1 GCA_029933995.1 Candidatus Moraniibacteriota bacterium
TGCAAAATCTTTCTAGTGATGATTTGAAATATATTAGGAAAAAGTTTGTAGACACTGCACAATTAGCAACTGTGCAACTAGCAAAGCAGTAAGATAATAATTAGATTGGTTTTTTATTATCCCTAAAAACCACCATCATAGAAAGGTGAGTGCGTTTAAAGCGTAGCAAGTATATAATTTTTCTATAATACTAAAAAGTTTCTAAAGTATGTAAGTATAAGATTCCGGATAATGTTATTTCTATATCAATCACTTCGTTCTTGAAAAAATAAACATTTCTGGAATGACACTTAAAAAATATCTAAAGATTATAAAAAAATTGCAGGAAAGGATTTTAAAAAAGAAATAATAAAATATTAGATATTAAACTAATATAAAAAAATAAATAAGTTACTAGGCTTTCGCAGGTGTAACCTGCAGAATAGAAGCCACCAGCATCGCTGGTGGTCTTCACTTAGGTCTGTACAGATTGTTTATTTTATTTGACAAAATAGCATAGATGTAATAGTATGTATACCTATGGTATAGGTACAATAATTTATATATAATTATGATAAAAAAAATGAATCAAAAAGAAAAAACAATGATTGCTCTCAAAAAAGCACGTACTAGTTTGGATAAAATATTAGTAAGCTTGGAAAATGGTGATTCTGATAAGCAGTGTTTTAATGTAATTCAACAAAATTTATCCGTTATAGGATTGCTTAAATCAGCAAATATGTCTATGCTAGAAGGTCATTTGGATACGTGTATTAATGATATTGGAAAGAATACAAAACAAAAAAAAGAATTGCAAAAGATGAAAGAGGGGGTTGTGAAGATTGTACAGACAGCACAGAAGAAATGATTTATATAGAAAATTTATAATAATATTATTAAGATAGATGTATATGAAAAAAAGTATTTTTATGATAATTGGTGTTGTGATTGTAGTATCGCTTATCATTGGATTTATACGTAAACAGTCACAAATTACAATTAGTGCAAAACAATCTGTAACAGCGGAAGTTGCAAAAAATGTCGTCTTTTCTGATGAAAATATTTTTGGTGCTGTAATAAAAAATAGTGAGGAGGCTATTATATCTGCACAAGTTGGCGGAAATATAAGCAATATGTATGTAAAGGAAGGTAATTATGTAAAAAAGGGACAGATCCTTGCACACATAAGTACACCAGAAACATCAGCTCGATACACAACTGCAGGTATAGGTGTACAAATGGTAGAAGAGCAAGAAAAAAACGCACGTCGCAAATGGGATGATTACAAACCAGAAGAGCGAGAGGAATTTAAGTTGGCTACAGAACGAGCACGAGCATTGCAATCTGAGACAGGAGCACTATTGGCAAAGTCACAAATTAGAGCACCATTTGAAGGTATAATATCAAAGAAATTTGTAGAGACTGGTAGTACTGTGATGCCAGGTGAGCAAATTATATATATGGTTGGTAATGTAAATTATAAAGAAGTTATTATTGATGTACCTGTTTCTGTTGGACAAGATGTATCTGTAGGAAATAATGTAATGATTGTAAATGAAGATGTTACAACAGATGCAAAAATAATTGCAGTAAGTCCTGTGTCTGATATCATATCACGTAAAATGACAATAAGAATTGCAATTGATGAGAACACACCATTTACGTTAGGCTCGTTTGTTGATGTAATAATACAAAGTGATGAGTCTAAACAGGGTATTAGTATATCAAAAGAATCAATTGTTAAACAATATGATGATACTTTTATTTTTGTGATAATTGATGGTATTGCACACATTAAAAATGTACAGGTTGTAGATGAAAATTCTGCAGATGTTATTGTTGAAGGAGTGGATGAAGGTGATGTTGTGATAATATCTGGTGCACATGATGTTAGGGATGGTGATGAAGTTGAAATTTTTCAATCTGTAAAATAGTGAGATATGGAAAATAATATATTCAAAAAATTAGCTGGTGTATTTATACGTAATAAAGAATTAGGTGTTCTAGTTATTCTTTTTATTGTTGCATTTGGATTACTTGGTTTTATCCTTATGCCAAAACAATACAATCCAGAAATTGTTGCACCTGCATTTCGTATTAATACAGAATTTCCAGGAGCAACTTCAGAGGAAGTGTATGAATTGGTGACGCGTCCAATGGAGGATAAGGTTCGAGAAATTCGTGATGTGGATGATATTTATTCACAATCAATGTCTGGTTATAGTAGTGTGTTGGTAACATTTGATATTGGATCAGATGAACATGCAGCAAAAATTGATCTTGTGCAACGATTGCGTAGTAACATGGATGAAAAACCTTTTAGAGCTAGCGATCCTTTTATTGAAGAGATTGATACAGATGATGTGCCAATTGTTACTCTAGCACTGACGTCCGATCAGTTTTCAAGTAGTTCACTTCGGTCATTTGCTTTTGATTTGGTAGATGAAATTAAACATATAGATGGTACAGCAAAAATAAATGTACAAGGTGGTCGTAGTAATGACGTGTCTGTTTTTGTTGATGTTGATAAAATGAATATATATGATATTGGCATTGATGAGGTTATTGGTGCAATATCAAAAAATAATATACATGTATTTTTTACAGAGACTGACGAGACTCCGCTCAAAACGGGTATTCGTGTTTTTGGAAATATTGAAAATATTGAAATATTAAAGAAAATTGTCATAAGAGAAGATAATGGTTCAATAATTCGTATTGAAGATGTCACACAGATTGAACGCGGAGAAATATCAATAGATAATTATGTTCGTTTTGATACGGAGAATAATAGTGATGAAGCTGTTTATATTGGTATTGCAAAACAAAATGGAGCAAATGCAACAACTGTTTCTCGTGCAATAAAAAAGGAATTGAATAGATTGGAAAAACAAGATGTTATTCCAAAATATGTTGATGTGAAAACTGTACGTGATGATGGGGTTGTGGCAGGTGAATCAATTTCAGGTCTTACAAAAAATTTAATAACATCAATTATTATTGTTATAACAGTATTATTACTCTTTCTCAATACAAGAAGTGCAATAGTTGTAGCAATTGCAATTCCTTTATCACTGCTTAGTGTTTTTGGACTTGGATTACTTTTTGATCAATCAATTAATAGAATTACACTTTTTGCACTCATTTTGTCTTTAGGTTTGTTGGTAGATAATGCGACAGTTGTTGTAGAAAATATGTATCGTCAACTTAAAAAACGTAAAAATGAAAATCGTGAAGAAGTCGTTACGGATGCGGTAGCGGAAGTTGGCGGTGGTTTAGTTATGTCTACAGTTACAACAGTTTTGGCATTTATTCCGATGGCATTTGTGACGGGTATGATGGGTCCATACATGGCACCGATACCATTTTTTGTACCAGTTGCAATTATAGCTTCACTTTTTATTGCACTTACAATCAGTCCGTTTATTGGAAATATGATTTTGAAAGAAGATAAACATACAGGAAATTGGTTGGATAAAATTCGTGTACAAATTCAGGTTTTTGTTAAGTATGTTGAAAACGTATATGGAAAGTTTATAGAATCTGTATTTGCAAGCAAGAAAAAACAGCGTGCACTTTTGGCCACTGTTGGTATTTTGTTTATTCTTGTGATGATGATGCCAATGTTTGCTCTGGTGAAATTTCGCATGTTACCAAAAGCAGATAGAAATCAATTCTATGTGTATATAGATACGATTAGTCAAACTCATATTGATGAAACGAATCTTGTTGCAATAGATGCTACAAAAACAATTTTTGATAATGAAAATGTTATTAGTGTACAATCAACAATTGGAGAGCCACCAGTTATTGATTTTAATGGATTATTTAAAGGTTCAGATGCAAGACGTGAATCTAATCATGCAACTCTCAAAGTAAATCTTGTAGATAAAAATGATAGAAAAAATACATCAGAAGAAATTGCAAATGATATGCGAGAGAAATTAGATAAGATTGCCGTAGAGAATAATGCAAATATAAAACTTATTGAAGATCCTCCTGGACCACCAGTGCTATCTACTTTTCAATTGAAAGTACAAGGTAATGGTCACGATGATTATAACAAATTAAGAAATATAGCAGCTGAATTAGCAGATAAAACACGCTTTGTTGCAGGAGTTGTTGATATTGATGTATCAAATAATGAACATTCTGTCGAAAAAACATATCGTATAAATACAGAAGAAGCAACTCGTGCTGGTGTCAGTGTTGATGATATTATGACGACATTGCAAGCAATTTCACGAGGTGTAAATGTTTCATTATTTCATGATACATTAAATAATGAACAAAGATTTGCACAGTCACAATACATTGCAGTGCGTGCGACAGGGAGTGATCGTAAGAGTGTTGATTATTTATCACATATTAATGTACGTTCTAAAAGTGGTGAGCTTGTTTCGATTGCAGCTTTGTTACGAGAAGAAGATATGCCAGTTGATGATGTGATTATGATGGACACACGTAAGCCAACTGTATATGTAAGCGGAGAAATGCAAGGCAGGAGTGTAGTTTACGCCTCAGTTGATATGCTTAAATATCTTGTTTCTGAATATAGATTGCCAAGTGGTAATGCTCAGGTGGATGGATGGAATTTATTTGGTGTTCATTATATAGATGATGATGGTACACGTATTTATGTGAGGGTTGGTGGTGAGTGGGAATTAACTCTTGAAGTATTTCGGGATATGGGGATAGCTTTTGCAGTTGCAATCTTTATGATTTATTTTGTACTTGTTGCACAGTTTAAATCTTTGAAAGTGCCTTTATATATTATGGCTACAATTCCTTTGGCTATGATTGGTGTGATACCAGGGTTCTTTATATTGTATGTAGTAAATGATACATACTTTACAGCAACAAGTATGATTGGTGTCATCGCACTTTCGGGTATTGTTGTTAATAATGCAATTATTTATTTGGAATATGTATTTCAGCTAAAGCAAAAAGGTGAAAATATTGAGGATTCACTAGTTAAAGCAGGTCGTACACGGTTATTACCAATCGTGCTTACATCACTGACAACAATACTTGGTTCGCTGACAATCATTTCAGATCCAGTGTGGGAAGGTTTAGCATGGGCAATTATTACAGGATTGTCATTATCAGCATTTTTGACATTAGTTATTTTGCCAGTGATTTATAGAATATTTGAGAAAAAGGATTGGGAAAATAGTCAAAATATAAATGTGTAAGAAATATACACCTGTGATACAATAGAGGAAGAAAGCTAATTGTTTAATTTTAAAATTATGACAGAACAAAAAAAGAAAACTTATAGGTTGTGTATTGGTTATTGGCATATACCGCGTGCTGTTTATTTTGTTGGTGGTGCATTAGTTTTTGGTTCGGCAATACTTGCATTAACTGTGGATGAAAAATGGTTATACTTTACACTTTTTGTAGGATTTATGTTTATGAGTTTTGCTGCAACAGGTTATTGTCCTATGGCACTTATTATGGATAAACTCGGTTTACGCAGAGAATAAAAAATACAATAGTCTTTGCAAATTAGAAGTGATATATTATGTGTCAAATGAAGTGAATTTAAGTGGTAATATAACAATATTGCAATACATAATGTCTTTGCAAACATCCGTGTCATTTATGTATTTAGTGAAGCAATCTCAAAAGGCAATACAATAAACTTAAAATACTGCATTAACAAAACCCCCTCTGTCCTTTGGACTTCTCCCCCTTTTTAATGGGGAGAAGATGATAGTTAAAGTTAAACTAGTATCAATCAAAGCCTCCTCTCCTTCTTTGGTCGCCGTAGCTTTAGCGAAGGAGGTTGAAGGAGGGGACTTGGGGGTGGTTAGAAGAATATAAATTAAATAAAAGGTACATTATATTATTAAAAAACTTTCATTTATTTGAGAGTTTTTTTGTTTTTAATATTTTTGCAAACAAAGAGTGATATTTTATGTGTTTAGTGAAACAATCTTAAACGGTAATACAATAATTCTATAGTTTTGTGATATTCTGACAGAGATTGCCACGTCGCTAAACGCTTCTCGCAAAGACGTGTAAACTGGTATCCGTTGAAATATTTAAGGTCAGACATTAGGAGTAAATTATGATACAAATAGAACTAGGTTTTTTATAATTTTATAAATAAATTATAGGATTAAATTTTGTGAAGTTGTATAATTTTTTTTGAATATTGTAATAAGTGTGTTAAAATTAAAACTTGTGAAAAAAGTACTTAGTTAAATATATTTTTTGAAAAAAGGAGGGATACTGTGAGTCAGATGTTAAAAGAATGTTGGGTATGGATATTTTATGGATCATTATTTTTTTTGATGTTTTTGAAGGAAGGGCATGCTATTGAGAAAATAAAATTTTTTTTATTAAATATTTCTTAAAAATCATAAGTCAGTTCACAAAAAAGGTAGTCACAGCGATGGCTACTTTTTATATTATGTGCAAATATGATATACTGATTGTATAAAAATAAAAAGATTGCTATAGATAGATGTAATAATCTAAATATGGTAGTTAAATAAAATATGCAAAAAAAATCAACAATTACATTTTATGGTGGTGCAGGATCAGTAACTGGTGCTAATTTTCTTTTTGATACAGGTGGTAAAAAAATTCTTATTGATTGTGGGTTAACACATAGTGGCGGACAGTGTTACTCTACAGAAACACAGTTTAATTATAACCCATCGGAGGTTGATGTTCTTATTATTACGCATGCACATGCAGATCATATTGGGAGGATTCCTCAGTTAGTTCGAGATGGTTTTGTGGGTGTTATTTATTCTACATTGGCAACCAAAGAATTGTCTGCTGTTATGCTTGATGATGCACTGAAAATTCTTACAGAAGAAGCAGATGAGTTAGGTTGTGAGCCACTATATGAAAGGGGAGACATTGCACATTCATTTGCATTGTGGCGAACAATCGAATATCATAATACATTTATTTTAGGCGATAATGTTCATGCACAATTTTTGGATGCTGGACATATCTTAGGAAGTGCAATGGTTAAATGTGAACGTGATGGTAAAAAGATTGTTTTTACAGGTGATTTAGGAAATTCGCCAGCATTAATATTACCAGATACAGAAAAAATTTCTAATTTGAATTATTTATTGATGGAAAGTGTTTATGGGGATAGAAATCATGAGCAAAAGCGTGGTCGTACAGAAAAATTGGCGCAAATAATTCGTGATAATCATAAGCGTGGTGGAACACTTTTAATTCCCACATTTGCATTGCAAAGAGCACAGATTTTACTTTATGAAATAAATAAATTAGTTGAGCATGGGCAAGTGCCAGAAATGCCAGTATATTTTGATGCACCTCTTGCTCAAAAGGTAACAACGATTTTCCGTAGACATAAAAAATTATTTAATGATCAAATAAAAGATGAAATTACTAGGGGTGATGATATCTTTGATTTTCCACAATTTGTGAATATAAAAAAAGTAAGAGGTTCATTGGCTATTGAAAAAGCAAAAGGTCCAAAGATAATTATTGCAAGTTCAGGTATGTCTAATGGTGGAAGAGTTCGGTTACATGAAAAAAAATTATTAGGAAATAGAAATAATACAATTTTATTTATAGGATATCAGGCATTTGGAACACTTGGACGTGAAATACAAGAAAAGAAAAAAAGTAAAGTATATATTGATGGGAAAATGGTACGTGTTCGTGCAAAAATTAATTCAATTCGTGGATATTCAGGACATAAAGATAGTGATAATTTAATATCTTTTGTAGGTGATACCGCAGATACATTGGAGAAAATATTCGTTACTATGGGTGAGGTATCATCATCACAATTTTTAGCACAAAAAATTACACAAAAATATGGAATAAGAGCCATAGTTCCTCACAAGGATGATTCAGAAGAAATTGATTTCTAGTGTAAATAAAAACAGTTCTCAAAAGATTTGAGAACTGTTTTTTTTGTAGACACCTTATATTTTTGGGGTTTTTATTTTTATCACCCGTTTTAAATATATTTGTATGTGATTTTGTATAGCTTTTGTGGCACACGTATATATCCGTTGCCTCCTCACAACTACTTGGGTTACGAGACTATCTCTGTTGGCTTAGGAATCACTGTTTTTTGTATTATTTTATTTTTAAATATAAGGTGTACCTTGTTTGTACCAATATTTAACAAACTTGTCAAAAAAAATACTGTGGATAACATTTTACAATAATGATATAATCATAATATTAAGTAGTAAATTATATATTAAATTCTTAAATAATGACAAAAACGATTTCAGCAAAAGATTTGCACGAGAAACTTCAAGATAAAAATAAAAAATTAATATGTATCGATGTTCGTACAGAAGGCGAACATGACAGTGAGCGTATTCCAAATACAATTAATATACCAATAGATCAATTAAAAAATCATTCTGCTGAATTAAAAAAATACGATGAGATTTATTTACATTGCTCCAGTGGCAGTCGTTCACAGATAGCATGTAATATTTTGAGTAAATGTGGTTTCAAAAATCAGTACAGTGTGGAAGGTGGTTTGAATGCATGGAAAATGGAGAAACTACCAACTGCGGGAAATAATAAAACACGTATACCTATTATAAGACAGGTTTTCATTGTTGCAGGAACAATGATCATGGCTGGACTTATATTTAGTATTGTTTTGCAAAATGATTTATATCTCACCTTACCTTTGTTGGTGAGTGTTGGATTTTTGTATGCAGGTTTCAGTGGAAATTGTCTTATGTCAAAACTTTTGATAAATGCACCATGGAATCAACACAAAGACTGAAAATAACCTTTAATTTATTTAAATTTACAAAACGTTATTTATCGGGTATAATAAACAATGTTTTAAATACATAAAAAAATGATACTTTTATGAATGTCCCATCAGTTTCTGTAGAAGAGTGCAAAGAATTACTTGATAAAAATGATGAAAATGCTGTGTTACTTGATGTACGAACATCGGGAGAAAATGTAATGACAAAGATTGAAAATAGTGTTTTGATACCTTTGGGTGAATTACAAAGTCGTGTAAATGAATTAGATAAAAATAAGAAAATTTTGATTTATTGTGCTACAGGTAGTAGGTCACAAATTGCATGTAATATTTTGCAAGGTGCTGGTTTTCTGGACTGTTTTGATGTGCGAGATGGAATTAATGCATGGCAACGTGCTGGCTTTGAGATTGAGAGGGGTGAAGTTAACAATCCATTTGCACAATTATTTGGTTTTTAAATGTAATTTTTTATATTAAATATAATGGCAAAATATTATTTAAAGAAAACAAAAATCGTTGCAACAATTGGTCCAGTATCGGAATCACCAGCAACACTTGTACATTTAATAAATGCAGGTGTAAATGTTGCACGTCTTAATTTTTCTCATGGAGATCATGAAGAACATGGACAAAGGATGAAATTTATAAAAGAAGCAACAAAAAAAACAAAGCGTGATATTGCAATTTTACAAGATTTAGGGGGTGTAAAAATACGTATTGGAGATTTTGCTGTTGGTCAAATTACCTTGAAAAAAGGTCAAAAATTTACAATTACAACAAAAAAGTGCATAGGTAATTCTGATTGTGTGAACGTAAATTATAAAAAGTTACCGTTAGAGGTTCAAAAAGGTCAGGATATTTTAATAGATGATGGTACAAAAAAATTAGTTGTAACAAAAACAACAAAGACAGATGTTGAAACAAAAGTTGTTGTAGGTGGTATGATTCGGTCACGTCGTGGTGTAAATGTACCAGGGGCTAGATTGAGTTGTAGTGCACTTACACCAAAAGATAAAAAAGATGTAAAATTTGGTATAAAAAATGGCGTTGATTTTATAGCATTGTCATTTGTAAGGGATGCAAATGATATAAAATATTTAAAAAGTATTTTGAAGAGAGAGAAATCAACTGCAAAAGTAATTGCAAAGATAGAAACACCTGAATCAATTGAAAATATAGATGCAATTATTTCTGAAGCAGACGGAATAATGGTAGCTCGTGGAGATTTGGCGATTGAGGTGCCTGCGTGTGATGTGCCACATTTACAAAAGATGATTGTCAAAAAATGTAATATTGTAGGAAAACCTGTAATTGTTGCAACACAAATGTTAGAGTCTATGATTTCCGCACCAGTTCCTACAAGAGCTGAGGTGACTGATGTGGCAAACGCTATATTTGATGGTGCTGACGCTATTATGCTTTCAGCTGAGAGTGCTATTGGAGATTATCCTCTAGAGACTGTAAAAATGATGACAGAAATTGCTGTGCGTACAGAGGCTGATATGAAGTGTCGTGTCATTGAGGATAATAGTGAGCATACAAGTCGTACTGTCAATGCTGTATCTCGGAGTGCTATTCAAATTGCGCGTGATGTGGGTGCTATAGCAATTATTGCGCTTACAGAATCAGGTTTTAGTGCAAGGAAGATCTCTAGGTATCGTCCTTCAATAGACATTGTTGCACTTACTCCAAACAGGTTTGCAAATAAACAATTACAATTAACATTCGGAGTGTGTTCACACATTATTAGTGGATTTGAAACAGTTGAACAAACAGTTGAACAAACAAAAAAGTTTGTAAGGCAAAATAAATATGCAAAAAAAGGCGATAAGATTGTAATTGTTGCAGGAATGCCATTTGGTCAGTCAGGTACAACGAATATGATTACTGTAGAAAAAGTTTAGTTGTAGTAAATTATATAAATATTAATACAAAATAAATTAAGAGATTATTCAAATAGTCTCTTTATTTTTTATTCTTTACATGATAGAGTTGGTGTATTCAATAAAGAAATATTATGCAAAAAATGATCGAACAATTAATTATAAAAGGCATCAAAGAGCTACAAAAAAAAGGTGTTTGGAGTAATTTTAATATTCCAATAATTACAGTAGAACGTCCAAAAGATATTTCACATGGAGATTGGACCACAAGTATTTCTTTTGTGTTGGCAAAGGAGTTAAAGAAGTCACCATTTATAATTGCAGAGGAGCTTGCAGAAGAATTAACAAAAAATAATATAAAAAATGTTTCAGAAATCATAGCTGTAAAGCCAGGATATATAAATCTCACATTGGATAGAGAAGCATTCGTAAAAGAACTTCAGAAAATTATTGATGATAAAGATAAATATGGTGCTAATAATAAATTAAGTGGACAAAAAATAAGTATTGAATATACACAACCAAATCCATTTAAACCATTTCATATTGGACATTTAATGAGTAATACAATTGGTGAATCACTTTCTTGTATTATAGAATTTTCTGGTGCTAATGTTGAACGTGCAAATTATCAGGGAGACGTTGGTCCACATGTTGCAAAAGCAATTTGGGGTTTGCAAAAATTGGGATATGAACCTACGGATATTGATAAAATTGGAAAAGCTTATGCGTATGGTCATGCTGTAGCAGAAGGTGATGAAAATGTAAAAAAAGAAATTGATGCACTCAATGCTGTTATATATAATGAGAGCGATGAAGATGTTATGAAAATATATAACATTGGACGTACAGAAACACTTGAGCAGTTTGAAAAAATTTATAAAACGCTTGGTACAAGTTTTGATCAGTATTATTTTGAAAGTGAAACTTGGTGTGATGGTGAAAAAATTGTACGTGAGCATGTCGGTGATATTTTCAAAGAAAGTGATGGAGCTATTATTTTTGAAGGTGAGGAATACGGATTACATACACGTGTTTTTATTACAGCACAAGGTTTACCTACTTACGAGGCAAAAGAAGTGGGTCTGGCATTTTTGAAAGAAAAAAGAAGTCCGGCAGATTTGTACATAATGACAACTGCAGTAGAGCAGGAGGAATATTTTAAAGTTGTAAAAAAGGTAATTGAATTAATTGATGAACGATTCATTGGTAAATTGCAACACATAGCTCATGGTATGATGCAACTCTCAACAGGCAAGATGTCGTCACGTAGTGGTAATGTAATCACTGGCGAGTCGTTGATAAAAGATGCACAAAAAGTTGCTATGGAGAAGATGAGTGAACGTGCACAGGAGAATGTCATGCAAGACACTATAGATGATATTGCAGTTGCAGGAATTAAATTCAGTATTTTGAAACAACGTGCTGGCAAAAATATTGCATATGATGTTGATACAGCTCTATCATTTAATGGAGATTCTGGACCATATTTACAATATACATATGCACGTTGCAAGTCTGTTATGCAAAAAGCAGAGGAAAGTGAGATTAAACCGAGTTTTGAGAAAAAATGTGATAATAGTATTGATATTGAAAAATTACTTGGTAAGTTTCCTGAAGTTGTAGAGTATTCTTGTGAAGAATATGCGCCACATCATATTGCAAATTATTTACTGGAACTTGCACATGAATATAATTCATATTATGCAAAAAATATGATTGTTAATGTGGAAGATGTGAATTTATCTGCGTATAGATTATTGGTGACGATTGCAGTATCCCATGTAATTAAAAATGGTATGGCACTCCTAGGGATTCGTGTGCCTGAACAAATGTAATTCTTTTATACAAAAATTATGCGTATAGGAATAGATGCACGTACAATTTTAAATCCAGTCAAAGGCGATGCAATTGGTGTCGGACATTACACATATCAACTCATCCGTCATTTATTAGACATGGATAATAATAATGAATATGTGTTATTTTTTGATGCAAGTGTGAGACAAAAGGACATAAGGAAATTTACACGTAAAAATACAAAAATTGTTTTCTATCCTTTTTCTGATTATAAAAAATATTTACCAGGTGCATACAATGAGATTTTAGCTTCAGCAGTACTTTCTAGAGAAAATTTAGATGTGTTACATGTAACCTCTACTGAAACACGTATTCCATCAACATATCGAGGTAAGCTCGTTGTAACATTACATGATTTGGGAATTTATAAAGTTCCAGAGAGTTATAAAAAAATAACACGCATACGAGCAAATATAGTGAAGAAGTTTATGATTAAAAAGGCAGACCATGTAATTGCAGTATCAGAATCAATTAAAAAAGATGCTGAATTAATGTTTAAATCGATAATTGGAAAAACAACTGTTGTGTATTCAGGTTTAGATCAACGTTTTTTTGAAGAATGTAAAGGTAATTATAAAATAATTCCTAAAAAATTTGGTATTACAAAGAAATATATTTTCTTTTTAGGAACTATCGAGCCGTCAAAAAATATTACACGCCTTTTACATGCCTTTTTATTATTTAAAGAAGATCGTATTAAAAAAAGTTGTCGTGAAATATGTGATTATCAATTATTGATTGCAGGAAAGCCTGGCTGGCTAGCAAGTGATATAAAATATATGGTAAAAGATTTACAGCTCATAAAAGATGTAAAATTTAGTGGCTATATAATAGGAGATGAATTAGTGCCATTATTTAAAATGTCAGAATTTTTTGTACTTCCATCACTTTATGAAGGGTTTGGTACTACAATTTTAGAAACATTTGCAACAGGTGTGCCGGCAATTGTAACAAATGTGGGTTCAGCACCTGAGATTGCTAATGGAGCAGCAAAACTTGTTGATCCAAATAATACAAAAGATATTGCAGCTGCAATGATAGAATTTGCAAATAATGAAGAATTACGTAATGAGTTTAAGATAAAAGGTCTTTTGCGTGCGAAAGAATTTGATTGGAATAAAACTGCAAAAGAAACTTTAAAAATATATAATGATATAATTTAAAAATATTACAAATTAATTATATTATAATAATCATAGCCATCAAAAAAAATATAATTTCATAAAAATATTTAATTAGTATAATACACAAAGATGAAAAATAAGATGTTACAACACAGATAATTTTAAACTACTTTATTTGGTGAATGAGGTGGTTTTTATTTTAGATGAGAAGTATAGTGAAATAAATGAAAATATGAAATATAATTATCATGCAATTGCATTGGAAAAATTTAATATTAGTGAGGCAGATCGTTTGTATACGTTTTTTACACTTGAAAGAGGTCTTATTCGAGTTCCTGCAAAATCCGTTCGTAAAAGCAAAGCAAAATTGGCAGCACAAGTAGAAGATTTTGTTTTTTCACATATTACAATTGCAAAAGGGTGTGGTCGTGGTGTTCTTTCTGGTGCAGTTGTTGAAAAATATTTTGTAGAATTACATCAAAATTATTGGGCGTTGCAACATATTGATAGAGTACGTATAATATTTTTGTCTATTATTGAAGAGAATGATAGTGATGAACGTATTTTTTGGTTATGGGCTAATTATTTAGAAGAACTAAATCATTTATCTAAAAAGCAACAAAAAGATGTGGGTGCGCATGAATCACAATTTTCATGGATAACACATGCCTTTTTGATACAATTATTTATTTTACTGGGTTATGATTTTGCTACAGTACATTGCTGTGTTTGTTATGATAAAATTAATGAAATACGTAATGGATTCAGTGCTGCAAAGGGTGGTGTACTATGTTCGAAGTGTTTTTGTAGTGAGTATTTCTGTTATATTGAGCCAGATACTATAAAAGCAATTCGCATTATTCAAACTAATAAATTGCAATCTTTGGCAAAAGTTACTGTACATGATGATGTTTATAAGCAGCTTGATCGTATTGTTTATAATATTGAGAAATGGATTATGAGATAATTTTGTAAAAATCTGTTATAATTATATCAGTGAAATAGTTTTTAGAAATAAAAATAAAATTATGCAGATAAAAGAAGTTGAAAAAGACCTTCAAGAAAGAGAATCACAATTGGTAGATAGAAAACATAATAAAACAGATTATGATGTTTGGAAATCTAAGGGCAATATAACTGAAGAAAAAGAATGGGATAAGGCCGAACAAACAACATTACCTACACGCAAAAAAGCAATAGTGATTGGAGGTATTATTGTTAGTATCATTATTATCTTATTATTATCTGTGGGCTCCTTTGTGTATTTTCAAGGTAGATTTTTTGCACAAGAACGTGTTTTGTTTTCGGCACAGGCTCCTGAGGTGATTGATAGTAATACGTTAACAGAAATTGTTTTCTCATATGAAAATAACAATAGAGCACAACTAAATAATGCTGAAATTATCGTGCAGTTTGGTAATCATTTTATACCAGTAGATAATCAAGAGAATTTTAAAAGAGTAAGTAATAGTCAAGGTGTAATTACAATTGGTGAAATTAAGGGAAATAAAGATAATGAAATAATTTTAGCAGGAAATTTTTCGGGACCTGCTAAATCCGTGGCAGACGTTGTAGGTATACTACGATATATTCCTGAACGCACAAGTACAAGATATGAAGTACAGGCACGTACAGCAACAACTATTATGTCATCACCAATTAGTATTGATATAGGTTCACCACAGGAGATTGTTAGTGGTAATTTGATGGATGTTGTAATTTCAGTTAAAAATACAAGTAATGATAATATTTCTGATTTAAAGTTAACAGTTAAAACACCAGATAATTTTTCAATTTATAATGTAGAACCTGCATCGACGCAGACTAATGTATGGCTTATTGACAATATTGAACCACAGAGTGAAAAAATAATTCATTTACGAGGTAGTATTGATTCACAAATTGGTGCAGTACAGATTTTTACTGCTGAAGTAGGAACGCAAGAGGGCAGTACAGAGTATGGTTCGTATGCACAGGAAAAATATTCACCTCGCATAGTTAAATCTCCTATTGCTATACAACAGAGTATCACAAATACTAAAAATGGTGTGGTATATGCAGGCAATGGACTTAAATATGACATTGTTTTTACAAATGACACGGACGTACCACTTCGTGATGTTATTATTTTTGTAAAATTTGATACAGATGTTCTTGATTTTTCTGAATTAGAATTAAATGAGCGTGGTGATTATGATGCTCAAGATAAAAAGATTATTTGGAAAGCATCTGATGTTCCAGAATTGAAAGTATTAAAGCCAGGGGATTCTGGTAAGGTTTCATTTACTATTCCAGTATTGAAAAAACTACCTGTTGTAGACGAAAATGATTATAATTTTTCCACGTCGACGTTTGCGTCTATAGATAGTGAAGATATTCCTGTTGAACTACGAGAAAATAAGACAGTGCTTAGTAATTTGTTGACAGTCCCGGTTGGTGCAAAAGTTTTATTTAATTCAAGTGTCTCAGAAATAGAAATTGATACACCGCTTGAAATAGGAAAGAAAAAAGTATATAAAGTTTCATTTTCAATTGAAAATATTAATAATGATATTAGCAATACTGTAGTTACTGCACCATTGCCAACTCATATAAGTTTTGAAGGTAGTGATGATGACTCAATTGAATTTAATGAACGGACAAATGTGGTTACGTGGAATGTTGGCGATATTTCACATGGCACAGGAATATTGAGTGATAAATTAGAAACAAATTTTGATGTTGGAATCGTTCTTAGTGTGGATCAAGTAAACTCCTCTCCTATCATTGTCAAGGAACAGAAACTAACAGCAGATGAAGTTTTTGTAGATGCTAAAGTATATGAGAAGAATAATGAAATTACTACTATGGGAATTAGTTCATAATATAATCAAAGGATATGTATAGATGGATATTGTTACTCATAGTAGCTCCTTATGTGGTTTTGGCAACAAGTGACGTTGTTGATATTTCAATAAAAGATGATTCTTTTGAGGGTTCTGTTTTTACAATTCCACAAGGAAGTGAATATAACACCTCTTTTATAATTGAAAATACTACTACTAAAATTTTGGAGGCTACTATTGATGTTGTAGGTGAAGAAACTGATAGTTTGGTTGGTGGTACAATATTTTTTACTGATGATCTTGATGAGGAATATCTTGAACAATTACAAAATAATAATAATGACGTTGCT
>JAOZNB010000094.1 GCA_029933995.1 Candidatus Moraniibacteriota bacterium
GTTAAAAATTAAAAAATAAGAATGAAAAAGATAATGAAATTGTCAATAACAATAAAAAAATGCATAGTTATATTTATTTCTGTGGGCGCATTAATAGGTATTGCTGCAGGTGTATTATTCTTTTTGCCAAATGAATTAATGTTTAAAATTTATAATGCACAAGCAATTGCGCAAACAGATGATATGTTGGCACAATCATTATTTACAAAGGCAAAAAATACTTTTTCACGTTGGAGCTTGATTGCTCAGAATAATTCATATGGACGATTATATTTACAACAAGAATATGATGAGCTTGTGGTAAAACTTGATAAAATAATTGATGAAGAATGTAATACAAAGAGTGAAGAAATATCAGAATATTGTGAAAATATTTTTTATCTTGATGGTTTAGTTCAATATAGACTTGGTGAAAAAGAGGAAGAGGAAAAACAAAAAGATTTGTACCAAAAAGCAATTTATGATTTTCAAAAAGCATTAGCTATTAATCCAGAAAATACTTGGGCACAAGAAAATATTGATTTTATTATGCAGAAAAATCAACAACAACAATCAGAGCAACAGGGGCAAAGTGGTGAGGGAGAAGAAGATGAACAGGAAGGGCAAAAGGACACTGAACAGCAAGGTAGTCAGAGTGAGGAGAATAAAGATGGTGAGAAACAGCAATCAGAACAACAGGGGCAAGGTGGTGAGGGAGAAGGGAGCGAGCAAGGAGAACAAAAGGGCAGTGAGCAAGGTGGAACTGGAGATGAGGGTGAATCTCGATTGCCCCAAGACATGCAACAAGCGTTGGAAGATATGCAACAGCAATTAGAGGCGGAGCAAGGACAACAAGGATTTAATCGTTCACAGTCTGCAGCACAAAAAAATAATTTGGAAAATCAAGATCCATTTGAACAAATGATGCAACAGTTTTTTGGTGGTAATCCGCAAGCACAAGGACAAAAAAATCTTAATCAAACAATTGCAGATCCAAATGAAAAGGATTGGTAATGTGTTGATTAGAAATTAAGAATTTAAATTAAAACATTATGAAGAAAATATTTTTTATTATTACAATGCTATGTGCAGTACCATTTTTTGCATCTGCAGCACAGCTAGGTATTACAACAGATAAAACAACATATACTGCTGATGAATTGGTACACATCAGTATCTCTGTAGATGGCTCTATAGATAATGGACAGGTTGGTATTCAGGGACTGGAAAATTTTGATATTGTAGGTAAGCAATCATCACAATCTATGCAAACTATCAATGGACAAACATCAGTTGTACAAAAACAAAATTTAACATTGCGTCCACATACTGGCGGACACTTTACTATTGTTGCACTAGCACATGAAGGTGGACAAGAAATTAGTAGTCAAATACTTACAATAGATATAGAAAAATCACCAACACAATCACTAAAGGAAGACTTATTAAATAATGTGCAAGAAGATAAGCAACAACTAGGCATGTCGCAGGATAATATACAAGAACAAAATTTGGAAGATATTATTAACGAACAGGAGGTAATTAGTGACTTTGATACGGATTTGCTTAGAGAATCACAAGTTCAAGGCATTGTCTCAGAGGACAATAACAGTGGGGCTACAAATAGTCAGTCAGACCAGTTGCAATTACAAAAAGTAGAAAACTTTCCACAAGTACAACATGCCTCAGCATTTAATGCATTTTTTTGGCTAGAACTATTAGGCATTATTGCATTATTTGTACTTATTATTGTAGTAATTATACACATCATACGAAAAAAAGATTTATCTTGACAATAAGGGTGATGCGTGCTAGTATTATAAATTGTTAATTGATGAATCCGAGTAATTGTATTGCCTCGATGTTCATCCGTGGACAAGAGAACAATATAATTTATAATAAGATTCATAATAAAATGGCTTATACAAAGAAACGTCGCTCAAATCAGGGCGGACGTAAATTTAATGCAAAACGAACTACGGGTGGCAGGCGTCGAACAAGGAGAAACAAATCAAATAAGGAAACAATACATCCATCAAAGTTTATAAAGAAGGCAACTATTACTGAACAAATAGAATACAAAGCTGAAAATACTTTTGGTGATTTTGATATTGCATTACTTTTGAAAAAAAATATTGCAAGTAAGGGTTTTGATGCTCCGTCACCAATTCAAGATAAGGCAATACCACAAGGATTGAAAGGAAATGATGTTATTGGTATTGCAAACACAGGAACAGGTAAGACAATCGCATTTGCACTTCCAGTGTTAACTAGACTGATAAATAATCGTGAGTCACACGTTATTATCATGGCACCAACAAGAGAACTTGCACAGCAGATTTTGGAGGAACTAAAGTTTCTTGTTAAGGGTGGTAATTTATACCATGCATTACTAATTGGAGGCTCTTCAATGCATTTGCAATTAAAAGATTTGAAACGAAAACCTAGAATTATTGTAGGTACACCTGGACGTATTCAGGATCATATCAAGAGAAAGAGTTTGGATATGCGTGGGTTTGATACTGTAGTATTGGATGAAGTGGACAGAATGCTTGATATGGGATTTGTCAAAGACATGCGTAGTATACTGGGAAAACTTGCACGTAAGCGTCAATCATTTTTCTTTTCTGCAACAATGGAACCAAAAGTGCGTGAATTGATTAATGAATTTTCAAATAATCCAGTGATGATTTCAGTAAAAACTGGAGACACAAGTGATAATATTGAGCAAAATGTTGTAAAATATAAATCACGTGATCAAAAAATTGAAAAACTTCATGAAATTTTAAATGAAAATAGGAAAAATAAAATACTTATTTTTGATGCAACAAAAAGAGGTGTAGATAGATTGAGTAAAGATTTAGTAAAACGTGGTTTTAGGGCAGATGCAATTCATGGGAATAAATCTCAGAGACAGCGTGAAAAGGCGCTTGCAAGATTTAAAGCAAATCAAACAAATATTCTCGTAGCAACAGATGTGGCAGCACGTGGAATCGATGTGCCTGATATTACACATGTAATAAATTATTCATCTCCACAGAGTTATGACGATTATGTACACAGAATTGGTAGGGCTGGTAGAGCTGGTAGAGTTGGATATGCTCTAACATTTGTAGAATCACGATACGGTAAATAATTATAATATTTGCAGTTACTGATGCTGGTAGGTATTATAAATAGAAATATCAAAAAAACTCTCACTTGCAGGAGAGTTTTTTTGTTTTTGAAGAATCATGTTACAAAACCTCTCCGTCATTTGGATGCCTCTTCAAAAGAGTAAAAATAGCATAATTGAGGTTAGCACTTGAAGATATTTTATTGGTAATTGGTATTTTAAAATTGGAATGGTTAAAATATTAGTGACATGATATAATGATTTGTTGATGTAAATGAAAGATATTCAGTTCAAGCTGCGTAATAGTTATTATGGACAAAATAGAATTACAACATAAATATCATTGTAAAACACCGGGTAAACAATTTAAATGGAAAAAAAGATTAAAATATTTGATAATATTTATTTTAATTGTTCCTATTATTTTTTGGTTTAAAAATCATAAAACAGGTTCTAATGATGAGGTTGTATTGGTGGATGAGAAACAACAAGAAAATATTGATGAGCAAGGTAATGAGAATAGTGTCAAAAAAAAGGAAGAAAAATTTGAATTATGTACTATTAGTGAAGGAGATATTCCAGCTGATATTTTTAGTACGTATGGAAAATTTGATGCTAATGATACGATGGCACTTTTGGAAGCAGCAGAGGACGTTTATAATTTTACAAATTTAAAGATAGGTCAAAATCTAAGATTTTATTTTGATGATGAAGAGAGGGCAAGTCGTATGGAATATGATTGTAATACCGAGGAAAAAATTATAGTTGAGAGAGATGGTGATGAGTTTAATGTTCGGGAAGAAAAAATTGAATATGAAGTAACACAAGAAACAGCACAGGGAAAAATTGAAAAGTTCTTTTATGTGGATGCAATGGACGCTGGACTTTCTGAAGCAACGGTTTTGGAAGTGGGAGATATTTTTGCATTTAGTATTGATTTTACGACAGAAATTAGAGTTGGTGATGAATTTATATTTGTGTATGAAAAAAGAAAACGTAATGGAGAGATTGCACCAGATGGAAGAATTTTGGCAGCAAAATTTATAAATGATGGTACAGCGCATTATGCATATTATTTTGATAACGATGGTGAAGGTGGGTATTATGATGGGGACGGACATGTATTGGAGCGACAATTTCTCAAAGCACCACTGAGTTACAGACGTATTTCATCTGGATATACAAAATCAAGATTACATCCGATAACAAAAAAGTGGACAGCACATCAACAGATTGATTATGCAGCACCATCAGGTACGCCAGTTGTTGCATCTGCGAGAGGCACTGTGACACGAGCTAGTTGGGAAGGTGGATGGGGAAATATGGTTCGCATAACACATGATAATGGGTACACAACACATTATGGACATTTGAGTACTTATGCAAAAGGAATTAAGTCAGGTGTAAAAGTGTCTCAAGGTCAGCTAATTGGATATGTTGGTTCAACAGGTTGGTCAACTGGACCACATTTAGATTATGGAATGAAACAAAATGGGACACCAGTAAATCCAATAACTTTTGTACA
>JAOZNB010000018.1 GCA_029933995.1 Candidatus Moraniibacteriota bacterium
GCTATAGAATTAATGAAAGATGAAAAATATAAATTAGCAATAAAGGAGTCTGAATTAGGTGCTGTGTTAGCTGTCGAAAATAGAGAGGTGTTTGAATTTGAGTATAGAATACTGGCAAATTATGCTGTTTGTTTTTTGGGTGAAAGAGAACATGAATTAAGTGTTAAATTTTTAAAAATGTCTCTTGATTTGAATCCTAATTATGGGTTTGCACAAGACATGTTAACAAAAGCACAAGATGCAGCTCAAGCGGAGGAACTTGAAAGCTTGTATGAGAAAATGGAAGAAAATACAAAATATATGTATGATCCACAAGAAGTTCAAAATAAATGGTCAGAGAAAAAAATTCTAGATAAACTTACTTCAATAGGCGTTAGTGTTGACAGGAATGATTTGATGAAAATTTTGAGAGAAGATTTATCAACGAAGAAATATTGGAAAACAAAGTTATTACCTCAACTGAAAAAAATAAGTTATCGGATAATAGATGGGATGAAGATTTGTTGTGGATGTCTACATATGCGTTATGGAAAAAATATAAAAATGATGATGATTTTTTGAATGAGCATCTTCTTCATATAATGACAGGTATAACAGAGGAATGTGAAAAAGATGATTTAGATTATAAAAAACTTAAAAATTATTTTGAAGAATTGAAATTTTATTTGGAAAAAGCTCCAGATAAAGTTATAAAAGAAATTACGGAGTACAATATGGAATTACTTAGTTTCATAAATGCTTTAATTTGGTTGTTTCAGAGTAGTGAATATGTAGATGAAATCTATGAAATAACAAAGAAAATAGCAAAAAGAACTAATAATGAATTATTTGAACTTTTTGATGTTTTTAAAAAAATTGAAAATGGAGGTGAATGGAAAAATCATTATCATAAAATTGTAAGTAAAAATAAATATTGTATTTTACCACACATATTTATTTTTGATTTTTTGGATTATGAGGGTAAATATGACAAAACTGAAGAAGAAATATTGGTAAATGCTTTAAATGTTGTAAAATTACGTGAAGAAGATAAACAATGGGATGTTGATTGTTACACTGGAAATGCTGTGTATGATGATTATACAACAGTAATAGATTTTCTTGAAAATTTATATATTGAAACTAATCAAAAACAAAAAGAGAAAGAACTAGGTGAATTTAGAAAGGAAATAAACTTTAGGGAAAAAGAATTATCTTATTCACCAAGGAGTGAAAAAATGGAGAAAAAACTAGAAAATATGAGATCAGAAACAGATGATATGCAGAGAGTTGATAAACTACTTGATGATAGTCCGATGAAAAAATATTATGATTTTTTGAAAAAAACAAAAATAAATTTTGCAACAGAAAAGAAGACAGAGGATATTATTAATATAGTAAATAGAGAAAGAGTTGGTAGAAATGAACCTTGTCCATGCGGAAGTGGAAAAAAATATAAGAAATGTTGTTTGTAGCTAGTTGTTGATCTGATGGAATGATATTATCGTAATGATGGAGATGCAATTTGTAAATGACATAGAAATCAGAATGCGTTAAACTATTAAATATAAATATTCAAAATTAGTTTTAGCATAAAATTATGGAATATCAAGGTGGTGAATTTGAAGGAGAAGTTTTTGAAAAGGTGGATTTTACAGGTAAATCTTTTAAAAATGCTAGTTTTATAGATTGTACATTTGACAATTGTGATTTGTCTAATGTTAATTTGGATAATGCTAGAATTCAAGACGCTACTTTTACAAATTGTAAAATATTAGGGTTAAATTTTTTGGAGTGCAATAAACTTTTTATTAGTCTTTCTTTTGAAGAGTGTTTTATATCTTTATCTAACTTTTCTGATTTAAGTTTAAAAAATACTTCTTTTAGTAATTGTCAGATATTTGAATGTGATTTTGTGAAGACAGACTTAACAAGATCTAGTTTTGAAAATTCTGATTTAGAGGGTACGTATTTTGAAAATTGTAATTTAAGTTTTGCATCTTTTAAAAATGCTATAAATTATAGTATTAACCCAAATCAAAACATTCTCAAAAAAACAATATTTTCAATTTCTGGGGCAGTAGGGTTGTTAGATGTTTTTGATATAAAAATAGAGTAATGTAGATTATAATATACTAGTGAGTTTTTGTATGATATCATGATATATTTTTTGTATTGTGGGGGAGTTGTGATAGTATGAGTAAATGTTAATTAATTAAAATATTTTTATGAGTGATGTAAAATTTGTAGATGGACTAATGGTGAAGAAGCCGCATGATAATGCGCCTGATTTCATAAAGGCTAGTTTATCTATCAAGAGGGAAGAATTGATAAATTGGTTGCAGGGAGAGTCTGGTGAGTGGATAAACATAGATGTAAAAGAATCAAAAAAAGGAAGTTGGTATGCTCAGGTGAATGATTGGCAAGCCGGAGGTCAAGGTGGTGGACAGCAAGAACAATCAGCTACTCCTCAGCAATCTAAGCCAACAACAGAAGATTCTGGACCAAGTGAGCCGTTTTCAGGGGATGATGATTTTGATATTGATTTGAAAGATGTGCCGTTTTAGGGAATCTTACTTTAGTTTTAGCCCTCTTTGCTACAGGTAGAGAGGGTTTTTTGTTTTTTTGTGGGTTAAGTTAATATCTTTTGAAATGACAAATTGGTGAAGAGTTAGTGACTGATATTTTTTAGGTTGACATAATGAATGTTTCGTGATAGACTAATGAGTTAGTTTTTTAACAATGCAACGTTGTATAGTTTTTAGGAAATTTTTATAATTATTTTTTACAAAAAAATACAGGAAGGAGATGACATGAAATATGAACAAATTGTAGTAAAAAATAGTGATGCTTTTGGCATGTGTGATGTGTTTAAATTAGCACATGATTTAGCAAAAATTCTTGATAATAGTGATTTTCAGATTGGAGAGTCAAGTACGTGGGATTATAGCACTGTAGGATTTGTGGAATTGAGGGAGAAGGCGTTTAATAAATTTTGTGCTACATGTTTGGCTGTAGGTGTAGACTTGCCTCCTATTGAAGAAATTTTTTACAAAGTACCAATTTTCAATAGAAGACAAAGTTATGTTGATGAAGCCGTTGTAATGGAGCAAAGACATGTGCGAGAGCATGTGCGCAATCAGTTATCTGGAAAGCGTTCAAAAAATGCAAAGTTGTGTCGTGCGCTGCAATCAGTTATGGATATTTTTCCTGAGCCTGGTTATGGTAGATTTGATGAAAAGAAGATGTCTTCTATGATAAATTTTTTCCTTGCAAAGGAGGGTTGTGAAGTTATTCGTCCAGACTATGCAAATATCAGGATAAATACATCTATGATGAATGAACCAAAAATACATGCAAAAATTCTTATTGTTGATGATGATAAGGCTGTTGCATTAAAAACAGCTACAGCAATAGCTGGTTGGCAAAATGTAGATATTGCTTTTTATTTTTATGAGTGTAAGAGTAGTTTTGGAGATCTGAAGGGTGATCAAAAAGAGAAAGCTCTTTCTATAACCGCACAAGAAGTTCTTGATACGCAATCGCAGATTGTCTTGATGGATCAAGGCCTTGGGGATATAAAGGGCTCTGACTTAATTAAAAAAATGAGAGATATGAGAGATATATCTAAAGATACCCCTGTATTTATTGGTAATACAGGAGGTAGTGATTCTGAGCTTGTTGCAGTTGGTACACTCACAAACTGCAATAAGGGAGCTAGTTTTGTTGGTATGAATCATGCAATGAGCCTGTTGAAATAATACAATAGATTCAAGATTAATGCAGACACTTGTCTGTAATTAAAAAACACTTCTTACCAAAAGGTAAGTGGTGTTTTTTATATTGATTTGAAATTTGTGGGTTAAGTTAATATTTTTTTGTAGGGACAGGTCTTGTGCCTGTCCCTACGGGAAATAAGCACCTGCTTGCCGGCAAAGGCAGGTTTTCGGACAAGCTAATGGATTGACGTAGTGAATATTTTGTGATACAGTTATAAATCAGTTTTTTAAAAATAGGAAATAAAAATGATAACTTTTTTGTAGGAAAGGGGTTATTTTCAATTAATTGTCATTGGAGGATATATCATGACAACTTATAAACAGTTTCCATGTGTTTCTTTTGGAGAAGAGAGTCAAGTACTTGCACATAGAGCTTTGGCTGTAGCAAATACTATTTTTGATATTGCATTGCATAGTGGGATGTTGGAAGTTCCTGAACGTCGTGCTTGTGCTTTGGCACTTCGTTGGGCAGGTTCACTGACGCCACTTATTGTGGCTAAAGTTGGTTATACCTTTCCAGATAGTCAATTTCGCATGGATTGCTTTACTTTGGCGCCTGAAAAACTTGAGCGAGCTATGAATTGTGGAGATTTCAGTTCATATAAAACACGTGATGGGGTAACGAGGTGGGGCGGGGGAATTGTCTTAAAACTCAAAGATGTTTTATTTCGATGGGGCATTGCCATCTCAGGCTTAAGAGAACACGAAGATGAGGCAATTGCTGTAATTACAGCAATGTATACATTTAGTATCCCATTTTCCTCAGAAATTATTGCTGAGATTTTGGAAATCAGTAATAACTTTGAATATACACAAAAAATATTAAATAGGGCCATTGATGTGATTGGTGAACCCTGCTAACAGGAGGAGAAAAAATGCCGGTAACTAGAGTAATTGGATTTGAGGCTGAGGATAAGATTTGTTTGGAATTGATTGGTGAGCTGAAAAAGAGAATTGCATCAATTGATGAATTACATGTTACAGAAAAGCAAGTATCACCCTTTATAGAGCGTGAAGCAGTACAAGCTGTCAAAGGTGAAGAGGTTGTTGTTTATATTGATGGACTCTTTGAAAAAGCAGAGAGAACACCGGAAGTTTGTAAACAATTAACTGACAAAATATATTGGACAGTTTTATTTATTGTAAAGAAGTATAAAATGACAAATGTTAAATTTATAGAAGTCATTAATTATACGATTAATCCGGAAAAAGTTGGCTATTCCAGCGGAAATCCGTTTGAATGGACTGAGGATGAGGTAGTGGATGCATTTAATGTATTTCAAAATTCATCAAATATCAGTGCGGATGATGCTGAGAAAAAGCTTCGTACTTTTCTCAAAACATTAGAAAATAATTCCTTTGGAAAAAAAGGGATTGCTGCTGCTGTGCAATATTGTGTACCATCACATTGTGCAAATCGTATGTTTGACGCTATCATTTCAGAATTAGAAGGATAGTTTAGTGGGCTGAGCCACAGATTTATATTTATAAATCTGTGGCTTTTTTTGTTACCCTCAAAAACCACCAGCGTAGAAGGGTGAGTGCGTTTAAAGCGTAGTAAGTATATAATTTTTCTATAATATTAAAAAGTTTCTAAAGCATGTAAGTATAAGATTCCGGATAATGTTATTTCTATTTTGATGTTTTGGACAGGCACTGTCCCTACGAGAAATAAACACCTGCCTGCCGGCAGAGGCAGGTTTCTGGAATGATACTTAAAAAATATCTAAAGATTGTAAAAAAAATACAGGAAAGGATTTTAAGAAAAAAATAATAAAATATTAGATAATCAACAACCCTGGGCCAAGGCCACAGGGTATGACTTTAGTACACAGGGTTTCTGATAGCATAATTTACTATACTAGTTTTTATAATCCCGTGTTCCCCATATCTTGCAAACCTACGGTTTTCAAACTTCCCCTCACTTTAGAATGTTCCGTATATTAATTGCTGACCCCGAGTCGAGACTCGGGGAATTGTTGGATTAAACTAATATAAAAATTTTGTCATTCCTGCGAAGGCAGGAATCTTTTTGTGAATATAGCAAAAATTAGTATCTTGTAGAAAGATACCTGCTTTCGCAGGTATGACACGGTTAATAAATGACATAAAAATAAAAGTGAGTTACACTAGAATTATAAGTTTTAAAATATATTTTATGAAATTATTATTAACATCAGAAGGATTATCAAATAAGTCTATTGTAAGCGCATTATTAGAATTAACAAAAAAACCGTTTAATGAACTAAATCTTGCATTTATTCCGACGGCAGCAAATATGGAGAGCGGAGATAAAACAGATTGGCTTATCAAAGACTTAATCGTACTTAAGAAATTAAACTTTAAATCGATTGATATTGTAGATATTTCAGCTGTCTCAAAAGATATTTGGTTACCACGATTGCAAGATGCGGATATTTTGTATGTTGAAGGCGGTAATACAGCACATTTGATGTATTGGATGGAGAAATCAGGCTTGCAGGAGTTATTACTTGAAATGTTAAAGACTAAAGTTTATGTTGGTGTGAGTGCTGGAAGTATGGTTGTGTGTAATGACTTAGCATTGAATGTGCACAAATATTTGTATGATGAGAATGTTGAGGAACCTCAAAAAAATGATGGTATAGGACTTGTTGACTTTTCAATTATTCCACATCTAAATGCTTCAGAATATCCAAATCTTAACGTTAATAATTTAGAAAAAATAAAAAAGGAAATACAGGGCGTATTTTATCTCATTGATGATAATACAGCTATCAAGGTTATCGATGATGAAATAGAGATTATTTCAGAAGGTGTGTGGAAAAAGTTTAATTAATTATTTAATTCTAAATAAAAAAGTAAATAGATATTGAAATTTAGGTTATTTTGTATTAATAGTTTTTCTATATATAATTGCGACAAGTGTGAAGCTGACTATCATCAATAGAAACCAGGCACCATATTTTTCTAGTGGCACCAGGGACCATGCAGATGCTTGTTTGTAGATAAATAATAAAAGCTCTTTTATGAATTGCTGGATATTTGTGAACAATTGGCGTGAGGTTGCCATAGAAATGCTAGTATATTGGTAAGCTTCTCGTAGGGGTTACTTTATAAGTAATGATGTCATTTCAACTAGATAATATCGTAATGAAAAAACCTCTAGTCTTACAGTTTTGAGATCTCTCGACTCCGTTGTCACTGCGCTCGAGATGACAAAGAACAAGGAAAATAAGACATTGTCTACCAGTTGATCTCTTTTTGATTGTGTTTTACTAGATATTTATTAACTTGTGAAAAGTGGTGACAGTCAAAGAATCCATTGTATGCAGAAAATGGAGATGGGTGAGCTGATTCGAGTATGAGGTGTTTTGTCTTGTCTATGATTGTACCTTTTTGTTTGGCATAATTACCCCATAGCAGAAATACTAGATTTTCTCTATTGTCAGATAGTTGTTTTATTGCTTCGGTGGTGAATTTCTCCCACCCTTTATTTGCGTGTGATCCTGCATTATTTTTGCGTACGGTTAGTACTGAATTAAGAAGTAGTACACCTTGCTTTGCCCAATCTGTTAGATTGCCGTCGTCAGTATCTTTTTGGACGTTTAGGTCACTTGATAGTTCTTTGTAGATATTTTTGAGAGATGGTGGAGGCTTCACACCATCTTGTACAGAAAAACATAGTCCATGTGCCTGACCAGGGTTGTGGTAAGGGTCTTGTCCTATGATAACAACTTTTACCTCTGGAAAGGGTGTGAAATTAAAAGCATTAAATACATTTTTTGGCTCAGGATAAATAGTTGCTGTTAAATATTCATTACGTACAAAATCTGCCAATTGTTTAAATTCATCAGTATCAAAATAAGGCTGTAGAATCTTTTGCCAGCTTTCTTCAATTTGAACATCCATAATCATGTAAATTTTTTATAATAATATATTTTATTATACATGAAATGTATGAAAAACAGAAAAGAGTTTGGCTGGTTTTGTTTTTTTGACAAATAATTATTTATTGCATGTACAATCTATATCCATTTTGTGATATACTATGAATATAAAAATAAAACTTAATAACCTACCGTCGCTCTTGTAGAGCTATGGCAAGGCAAAGAAAAAATATGAAAAAAGTATTTCTAGTTCTTGTAATTTTACTTGCATCAATGATTGGTGGGAGTGTTTCTGCGTATTATGATAGTGAGGATCCATATATTTATGTTGAAAAGGTTGGTGATGGTGGATATGCTTCTGGAAGTGATGGAATTCAGTCTTTTGCTTCTACGCAGGATATAGTGCTTACTACTGGAGGCAATAATATTGACAATGATGTGAGTGTGCAGGTGTATGATGCGGATATGGATGATGTGTTAGAATATTTGATATATAAAGATGAAGGTGAGCAGATCAACACTGACATTTCAATAGATGATAAAGAACTTAGTGCAACGATGAATATAGACCTTGAAGATGAGTTCACACTTCCCGTTGATGGAAATGGAGTGTGGCTTTTGCATGTGCAGGCAGATGAGGTAGGGGTTTTTGTGTATGTGATTCGATCTCGTTATGGCACAGTTATTAAGGAAGAGCAAAATGGATTACTTACATGGGTGCAGGACTTTGATACTAAAAGAAGTCTGTCAGATGTGCCAATTACTGTGTATTCTCTGCGAGATGAAATAAAACAGCACGCACAGACAAAAACTGATAATGATGGAATTGCACATATGAATACATCAGCAGAGTATGATGTGGCAATTGTGGGTGAGGGCAGTGACGAAGCACTTGTGCCACTTAATTTAGAGTACTTGAATATAGATTATAAAAGTGACAATAATAAATATCAGGGACAAAAGGAGCGAATGAGAAATTTTATATTTACAGATCGTCCATTGTATAAGCCAGGTGATACAGTATATTTTAAGGTGATTTCTCGAGCTGACGATGATCTAATGTACCGAGTAGCTGAGGGAAAATGGAAAGTGCAGCTTTTGACTGGTTGGGGAGATTCCATTGAGGTTATTGCGGAGGATTATTATGATATTGACTCATATGGTGCAATTGCGGGAGAAATGCAATTACCAGAGGATACTAAAACAGGGCAATATTATCAATTAGAAATTTCAAGTGAGGACTATGAAGATGATTCATTTTATGGGTGGTTTGGTAGTCGTAATTATACTATTGATATTCAAGTAGAGCACTATCGTAAACCTCAGTATGAGTTAAGTGTTCAATTAGATGAACATGAATATATTAATGGAGAAAATATTTCTTTTGATATTGAGGGTAAATATTTTTCTGGCGAATCTCTTGCAAATGCACAGATAGAATATACAATAAATTCAAATAATTTTTGGGAATCAACGTATGCAAATGATTATGTGACGGATGTAAAAAGTTATAGATATGGTTCTGGTTATGGAAGTGAAGTCATGAAAAGTTCTGTTGTGTTGGATGCAAATGGTCAAGCTCATGTGTCTGTGCCCACGTCCATCACTGATGGTAAATCAAAGGTTTATACAATTGTGGCAGAATACGCTGCAGATACGGATGAGCCAGTGATTGATCAGGAGAATGCACTTGTGTATGCAGGTGAATATGGAATCTATCGCAGAGAATCACAACATTCATTTAGTGTTAACAAGGAAGTCGCTATAGGTTTGATATTACATGAAAATGAGGATGGTGTTAGTGTAGCTAATCAAAAATTAGAAGTATCAGGTAAACGTATTTGGCATGAAGTGCAAGATAGAGATGCTCGGTATTTGCAGTATGATCGCAAGGAAAATCCTATAGCTCCTGCAAGTATAACAACGGACAGTGAGGGCAAGGCTGATTTTCGATTTACGCCACATGAATCTGGCTCTTATGAACTCAGTGTGCAAGCTACAGATGAAAAGGGTAACATTGTAAAAAAAGATTTTCATATTTGGGTAAGTGATCATGAGATGTTTATACCAGAACAAGGCAGAGGCCTTGCTATTGTATTGGATAAAGCTGAATATGAACCAAATGATACAGTTAATGTTGCAATTGCATCAAAGATGAAAGATAGAGATGTCCTTATGGATGTTGAGCGAGATTTTGTGCATCGATTTGAAGTCTTGCATATTGACGGTAATACAAAAAATATTAGCATTAATCTGGAAGATGCTGATGTGCCAAATATGCGGGTTAGTATAAGTAGCTTTGCTAGTGATCGATTGGATAATGCTCAACAGGAAATTAAAATATCATCGCAAACCAAAAAATTGGATATAAATGTTATCACAGATAAGAATGTATATGCTCCAGGCGATACTGTCACAGTTGACGTAACTACAAAAGATAGTAGTGGCAATCCACAAGAGGCTGATGTTGCACTTTGGGCTGTTGATAAAGCACTGTTTGAATTAGCTCCACAAGGAAATCATGATATTCACGGTACTTATTGGGATCATCGTCCAGGTCGCACGAGTGAATCAAATTCTTTGCGTGGTATTTGGATCAATATGGCTGAAATGGGTGGAGGCGGAAATGAGGACTTGAGAACTTTGTTTAAAGATGTCGCGTATTGGAATCCCCGTGTGAGGACAGGGAATGATGGCAAGGCACAAATAAGTTTTGAATTACCAGATGATCTCACAACATGGGTAATAAGTGCAATTGGTGCGACAAAAAATACCATTGTAGGAAATACAACGCATGAAATTCGTACAACAAAAGCAACAATTATCCGACCACAGTTGCCAAATATATTGCGGAATGGTGATGAGGTTGTAGTAGTAGCAAGCGCACATAACAATACGGACAAGAGTCGTACTTTTATTGTAACGCTAGAACTTAGTAGTGGAACAGTTGACGGAGCTCAACAAGAGATCGTAATCCCATCAGGTGAGATGCGTGTTATTGCATGGCACGTGTATCCAGAATATACGGATGAGCCGATTGGATTTACGTATACGCTTATAGCTAAAGATGATGAAAAAGTAAGTGATAGTGTATACAAGGAGGTGCCAATTGAACAATTTGGATTTTGGCAGACTGATTCTGTAGCGCATACAGGAATTGACCCATATAATGTAAAAATTAATAGTGATGCGAGGAATGATAAGACTTCAGTTGAGCTGACAGTTGCATCAACTGTGATGAGCTCACTTACTGGAGCAATGAATTATTTGATCCACTATCCATACGGTTGCATGGAACAAACAACAAGTGCATTTATGCCGGCAGTTTTAGCAAAAGAAAATCCAACGTTTTTTAGTGAGGCTTTGGAAGGGAAAGATATTGATGATATTATTACAAAAGGTATAGAACGTTTAAGTGATAAACAAAGTAATGACGGAGGATGGAGTTGGTGGGGTGGTAATTCGGATGTATTTCTCTCTGCGTATGTCACAGAATATCTACTCAGAGCACAGGTACAAGATGCCTCAGTGGATGATGCAGTTATTGTAAAAGCACGTGAATATTTCAATCAATATAAAGCATTAAATGAGGTTGAGTTAGTAATGGTTATGTATGGAAAATCTCTTTTTGCTGATAATGAACATCAACAAGAGATTATTGTGACAGATATGCTGGATGCGGATATTGTAGCAATGGCAGTTATTGCAAATGTGCGAAATGGTTATGCTGATAAAAATACAAATGGTTACAATGTGCTCGTATCAAAACTTCAAGATCATGGAAACGTATCATATTGGCCGGCTGGTGCAAAAGAGCGATTTGGTTCAATTGATGCATCAAGTGGGATTGGACTGCGAGCATTTCTCGTAGCAGATGGTGATACACAGACAGCATCTCGTGTCATGCAACATTTTCTATCATCACGACAAAAAGAATATTGGACAAGTACCTTTGCAACAGCACAAGTGCTAGAAGGATTTGTCACGTATAATGAACGTGAACAGCAAGGCTCACAAAATTATAGTGCACAAATATTTGTTGATGATGTATTATTGACAACAAAAATATTTAATGATGATAATACAGTTGAGACTATAAAAATTCCTCTTGATATGATTAGGGAAAATGGTTCGGTAGTATCTATCAAGCCAAATAATCAGGATGCGGTAGTGTATTCAACGCTTCTAATACGGGAATACCATACAAGCACTGAAGCAAAACCAGTATCACGTACAATTTCACTTGAGCGCTCTTATGCAAATGCAAAGGGTAAGAATTATTCAATAGGTATTGGAGATTCTGTAATCGTTGATTTTGTAGTAAATGGACTGAAAGAGGGTGATCGTTATTTTATGATTGAGGACCAATTGCCTGCTGGTATGGTGCCACTCAATGAGCATTTAAATAATGTATCAAGGGATGATGTAGTTGATAGTAGTTATAATTATATACAAAAAGAATATACAAAAAATGGTGTAATTATTTCTGATAGTTATATAGAAAAAGATGGTGCACAACATTATCGGTATAAGGCACGTGTGGTAAGTGGTGGTGATTATAACGTACCACCAGCACAGGCTAGTTTGATGTATATGCCAGAAGTGTATGCACACTCAGGTTCAATTATGATGCAAATTGAGAATGAATCACAAGTGGTGGATATTGATGGCAGTGAGACTAATACATTAGAGAAAAAAAATATATTTAGTAATATAACATTTCAAGCAATTGCAATTAGTATTATTGGACTCATCACACTCGGAGCATTTGGAATTATTTGGACTCATCACAAGAAATCATGACACATTTATCTATCACAAAAGGTAAATTAATATTTGTTATTGTTGCGTTGATTTGTCTTATTGCTGTCAGTTTTATTTTACGTGAAAAACAAGATGAAGCTGTAGTTAAAGAACAAATAATTATTCAAGAACATAATGTTGAACGTTTTTTTGATGAGTATCTATTTCAAAGAGGTGTCGCTGAGACTGAAAATACAAAGCCAACGCAAGGAAAAATTCTAGGTGCAATTGTGCCACACCATTTAATACCGAGTTTTATTATTGCAGATATTTTTGAGCGTATTGCTAGTCAGGGAATACAAACGATTATTTTGCTTTCACCAAATCACTATGATATTGGTACCACTCCAATTCTTACAAGTGAAATTGCGTGGAATACACCATATGGAGAAGTTTTGCCACATAGTAATATTATTCAAAAATTAACACAAAAAGATTATATTAGTGTAGACGAGGAAATATTAGACAATGAGCACGGCATTGCTGGACTTTTGCCATTTATAAAATATTACAGTGATGAGATTAAAATCGTACCACTTATATTGCGTCAGAATTTAACAGAAGAACAAATTGGGGATGTATCAAAAACTATTGCAGATGTGATAGATGATGATACTGTTATTGTTGCGTCTGTGGATTTTTCACATTATTTCACTAGTGATGAAGCAGAACAAAAAAATGAAGAGAGTATCAAGGTTATTGAAAAAAGAGATTATGATAAATTATTAGAAATGAATAGTGATAATCTTGATTCACCCGAAGCAATATCAATATTGTTGCAAACAGTTGATAAAATTGGTACAAAACATTTACAAATGTTACACAATACAAATTCAGGAAAACTCATGGATGACTTATATGGGGAGACAACGAGTTATTTTGGTATTATATTTACTGAGTAAAAATAAATGTATAGTTATCCACAGGTTATTAACTTTTGAGGCGTTGCATAAATTTCATAATTATTTTATAATGACATTAAGAGATTGGGAGAGATAGTTAGTAGATTGACATGAAGAAATAAAAGAGACATTGAGAATAATAGTTGAAGATTATTTTTGTGAGGTTGTTTACCTATTTTATAAGTAGAATATGTAAATCACCTCACAAACCTAATTATACAAAAACAACAACACATCTCATAACCTTCTTCATCATCGCAAATCTATACAAACAACACTATCCACTAAACCCAATCTCTTTTCTCTTTTATAAAAAGAAATTATGCAGCCACTCAGGCTGTTTTTAGTTGTTTTAAATGTGTTTTTAGGATAAGATATTTATAAGTATCATATAATAATATAACTATTATGAATATTGCGATCATCCTTGCGTCTGGCATGGGAAAGAGAATGGGAGCTAATAAAAATAAGGTATTTTTGGAGTTGGGCGGGAAACCGCTTATTTTTTATACCATAGATAATTTTGAGAAGTCTGAAGATATTGATGAAATTGTTATTGTAGCAAAAAAAAATGAAATTACGGATATGCAGGAAATTGTAGATGAATTTGGATTTGAAAAAGTATCTCATATTATTGCAGGAGGTAAAGAGCGACAAAATTCAGGACATAATGGAGTGAAGTGTGTCCACGATAATTATGATAAATCTGGTACTGTTGTATTATTTCACAATGGTGCAAATCCATTTGTAAGTGAACAAGAGATAAAATGCGTAGCAGATGCAGCACATAAAAGCGGTGCAGCAGTAGTAGCACATCCCACAAAAGATACAATTCGTAAGGTTGACGAGAATAATATATCAAAAGGAGTAATAGATAGGAGTGAGCTCTGGAATATGCAAACACCACAAGCAATACAACTGGAGTTGGCACTAAGTGCTTTTGACGGAGCAGACGAAAAAGATTTTTTAGGCACGGATGATGTTTCATTGGTAGAGGAGTTGGGAGAAGACGTCATAATTGTAGAAACATCTGATAATAATTTTAAAGTGACAACTCCGATTGATTTGGCGCTTGCTGAAGTGATATTGAGTCAAAAGTAAAATATAAATTATATAGTAATCAGGTCGCTAGGTCTAGTGACCTGATTACTATTACGTGATATATGGAAATTTGCACATTGTCATTCCTGCGAAGGCAGGAATCTTCCTGTAAGAAAAACAATATACCGTACGATAGATTCCCGCCTATGCGGGAATGACAAGTGTGGGGAGAATAATACAATAATATATTAAGTTTATGTTTAGAGTAGGCATAGGGCAGGATTCACATCCATTTGGTGAGGATAAAAATAAAAGATGTGTACTTGGTGGAGCACAAGTCGAGGATGTTATTGGATTTAAAGGAAATAGTGATGGTGACGTAATAATTCATGCACTGTGTGCTGCTATTGAGCAATCATTGGGAAGAAAAAACTTCTCAACATACTCTGATGATATGTGCAAGGATGGAATCACGGACAGTAGGGAATATTTGAAGGTAGCTGTGAGTCATATGAAAGAAGCTGGATTTGAAATAAATAATGTAGGAATTTCAGTAGAGTGCAAAACACCAAAAATTTTACCGATCGAAGATGAAATAAAACAAAACTTAGCACCAATTTTAGAAACTGATATAGGTAGTATTGGAATAAACGCAACAACAGGAGAAGGAATGACAGCATTTGGCAGGTGTGAAGGTGTACAGGTTTTTGTGATTGTAAGCTTAGTTAAAAAATAATATATTGTGGTATGAAAATAAATTTTCTAGGTAGTGGAAGTTGGCAGGGGACACCCGCTCCTTTTGGTGATGATGAAATAAGTAAAAATGTGTCTTGGGATACAAAAGATTTTAGATTTCGTACATCATTACACATTCAAACTTCAGCAGGAAAGACTATTTTAGTGGAAGTAACTCCAGATATTAGATTACAATCTTGGAAATATAATTTGAAAAAACCAGATGCAATTTTAATTAGTCATTGGCATTGGGATCATTTATTTGGATTATTAGAGTTAGATTGGTATGCAGAAAAAAACAAACTTTCTGTATATGGAAATAATGTTACAAAACAATGGTGTGATAAATCCATGGGACATATTAATATAAACTTTAATCAATTTGACTCATTTGAATCATTTACAATTGATAATATTATAGTAACGCCAATTCCAGTTAAACATGTTCATAAAACACATGGTTTTATCTTTGAGAATAATGAAACAGGAAAAAAATTTGTATATCTTTCAGATTTTTTCGATATTCCAGTAAAGACTTTAGAGAGTATTTTAGATGCAGAAAGTGTTACTGTTGATGCGACATATTTAGAATCTGAGATTGATGATGATTTAACTCATATGCAAAAAAATCAATTTGTTTCGTTTTTTGATAAAATTAAAGGTCCTGAGTTGATCTTGACTAATTTGGGTTCATACCAAAATATAACACATTCTGATTTTGAAAATAAATTTCCAAATCAAACAATTGCATTTGATGGAATGACTAGAGTGGTTTAATTATGATATTATTAAATTAAAAGAATTATTATATTATCATGATTTTAGATAACAAATAATATAAATAAAAATATGATTTATTTAATTGGAGCACCCCCAAAATGTGGTAAAACAACATTGGCAAAATATATAGTAAAAGAAAAAGAAATTCCTGGGGTCTCTACGGATACGTTACAAAATATTGTTAAGGCATACATAAACAAAGATGAATTGTCCAATTTATTTCCATCTAGTGCACAACGTTGTGATAATAATGATGAAAAATATTCTAGATTTTCAATAAATCAGATTATAGATGCTTACAGAAAACAAGGACGAACAGTGTGGGACGCTATTGATATGTTTGTTATTTCAGAAATTATAGATGGAAATGATTTCGTAATTGAGGGTTATCATGTTGAACCAGAACTTGTTGTGTGGTTGAAGAAAAGATATGAAGGCAAAATTAAAAGTATTTTTCTAATTAAAAAAGATGAAGAAAAGTTTTTAAAGAATATAAAAGAAAGTACAACGCCAAATGATTGGATTGTTGAAAATACCCAAGATGAGGAAACTTATAAAAAAATTGCAAAAATGATTAGTGAGTACAGTTCTATTTTTGAAAAAGAAACTGATAGATATGAACTGGAAGTTATAAATATGGATGATGAA
>JAOZNB010000095.1 GCA_029933995.1 Candidatus Moraniibacteriota bacterium
GTCTGCAGAAGTTGAAAAAGGTATCAAAAATGCAACATACAGAATTGAAGGTGAAGATGTGACACTTGTAGATGGACATGCTGAAGAAGATGCAGCACCAGGTTCTGCTACAAAAATTATAACGCAGACAACAAATTTTATGGCAGAAGGTGATTTACAACAAGGCACAGGGGTAACTCTTGATGGAGCTGTTGTACTTACCCAAAATCCAGGAGGAAGTGGAACATTTTATTATGTGGGAGCAATGATACAACAGCTAGACGGAACATACATTGCTGCGTTAGATACATATCTTTTGGGTGATCGTGTTGTGATCAAGGATATTAAAGTTGATGGACGCATGATCCATGTTACATATTTGACTAGGGGTGATGATGAGGCAATGACCGCAGAACCAACTATAGAAGTTACAAAACAATATGCAACAAATGGAGTAAGTACAACAGATCTGGTTTTGATGGATGTAACACCTTCAGACACAACAGTGCAAGAAACTACATCAGAAGAACAAATAGTGGGAAATGATAAAGATGAACATGGTTGCATAGGTTCTGCAGGATATACATGGAGTGAAACTGAAAATAAATGTGTACGTCCTTGGGAAGAAAAATAAGATTCATATTCAAAAAACTACCGTACATTTAGTTAAAAGTGCGGTAGTTTTTAAATTTTGTTAGTTCTAGGGGACTAAGTTTGAACGATTTTATTGCAATAAATAGTATTTTTTTGTAAGTTTTGGTATACTAGGTTTATAAAAAACCAAGAAACAGGGATGAATATAATGCAAAAAGAACGATTAATGACGCAAGTCCTTGATTGTAAGTGTAAATTCGAGTGTAACGGATCTCCAACAAAACAGCCAATTTGGCTTCACAATCCTCACACCAATGAGATCGAGAAACATTGTTTGGAACAGAAATTAGACAATGCCACTGATGTAAGAAAGTGTCGTTTTTTGTATTGGCGTGACGTTGAGATTATTAAGGAAAAATAAGGGAATGAAGCATGTCTCCACCAGATAGAATCCTATTTGGTGGTTTTTTCTTTGTAAAAAATCAGTTGGTCCTATGGGATGAAGTTCGAACGCTTTTGTTGCAATAAATAGTGATTTATGACAAGTTTTGATATAATAAATTCATAATAAAGTTAAAAATAAATTAATGGAAGGATTACGATGGTATTTTGAAAATTTATATGATGTTTTTTTGCAAGGCATCTTAGGACAATTTTCAGCAAATGCTTACATAACTATAATAGCTTGCTTACTCATTACTTTTGTTGCGTTGCCATTTTTGTTGTGGTATAGCAGAAAACAACAACGAGAATTACAAGGGTTTACAGATGAATTAGGAAGAGAATTTGGAGGAGGTAGTATAGATGATAATGATGAAAAAGCAGAAATTTTTGAATTTGTGGGTCTTCCATCAGTTGAGTTGTTAGAAGAAAATGGGACTCTAAAAACCTTGAATATGACTAAAGATAAATATTATGATGGAATTAATTTTTTTAAGGCAAATTATGAGGGACATCAGTTTATTTTTTTTATACAAGCACCTTCGATAATGGGTGGCAATGTTCAATTTCATATGAGTAAATCAGCTGTCTCAGCATCATATATATATGTTTTTGTAAATAATAATAAAAATATTTCATTTAATATTTTGTATCAATTTAGAGCTAGTCAGTTTAGATCGAAACAATACAACAATAAATTTAGAAAAGAAAATTTGCAAATAAGTGGACAAGAACAGGTAGAAAAAATTATTTCAATTTCAGAAATTGCCAATTACCTTGAAAATATTAACTTCACTTCTAGTCCTGCATTTCAATTGAAATTACAAGGTGATAAATTAATATTGCATATAGATAAAACAAGTAGAAAAATTGATTTCTGGAAATATCATGTAGATTTTTTAAGTCAATTAGCAAAAAAAATAGAAACTATTTAAAATAAAATTTTTTATTAAAAGCAAACTTTTGACCCTATGAAATGAGGTTTGAACGATTTTAAATTCAGTTTCAGGTTAGAATTCAAGGAATTTAGCTTGACAATCATAGTATTTTATGCTATCATAATATATTGTTCTTTAATTTTTCAAAGAAATCACAGGAGGTGTGATAATGACATATTGTTCAATAAATGCTGAAGCTGAGTTGCAAAATTCTATAAAAAATTTAAAAAGTGTGGAAGATATTTTCGATACTGTCTGGGACGAGCTACGTCCAAATCATTCAGATGATAGATGGGGAAGTCTAACTGAGCCAATGAGAATTATTTTATTGGAACGATTATCTCACATTCAGGGAGCATTTGTAAATTGGACATATGCATATGATAGATTGTCATTCAAAAACTATCCTAATCTTAAGATTTTTGTGCTTAAAAAAATGTTCAATACCGCAAAAACATCAACTGATTGGCGTTTTCTTTTTATAAAAAGTGGCTCAATACAGGACAAGCAGTGTGAAATTTTGGAGAAGCTTTTTTGTTCTGCAAATGAGCTTGACAATCTCTTTTTTGTAAGAAAAAATATTGGCGAAGATCTTGTTTTAAAAGATCGTGTAGAACAAAAGATCTTAGATTTTTGTACAACGTTTAAGCTTTGCGTACAAGCATTGAAAAAATGTGACAATAAACAATCAGATTTTGCCAAAAATATTATGGAAAAATCTGATGAGCTTGAGGTATCTTTTGAAGAACTATGTCATATTAAAAGATACAACTCTCGTGATTTGCTCATTAAAACATTGATTATCTCTAAGTTTCCAAAAGTATCTACGTCTTTAGAAAACTGGATATCATTGTTGAAAAATACAGCAGAGGACAATCCTCTGCGATCAATAATCTTAACTAAAGTAAAGGATTGTCTTTAGTGCCTTAGGCAATATAACTAACATTCCTTTTACACAGGAGATTTAATATGGTGGCTATAAGCACAAGAAAAGAACATATACAAAAATGTAAAAAAAAAGCTATTCAAACATTAGATAGTAAAGGTCTTGAAAATGGTTGGATAGAAATGATTAATGGACTAAGTAAGCATCCAGAAACATTGGAGGAGCATGCTAGAATTGATCAAGGTATAAAAAAAATTGCAAAGGGTGAACTTGATTCTTCAGAAAAAATGAGGATTTTTATCAAGGGTTTTAATTAGCAGTCTTGCATATCTTTTTTATAAGGTGATAACAAAAATATTTGTTATCACTTTTTTATTTGCCAAAAACAGTTGGCCCTATGGGATGAGGTTCGAACGGTTTTGAATTCAGTTTTGGAGTAGAATTCAAGTTACAACACTTGACAAGTGATGAAAAGTATGTTATAGTACATGTTGTAATGAGAAATATTTAAAAGTATTTTAAATTACAAAGGTTCTTTTCAATCAACTAAACATATCGTTTTGTTGAAAAAACCTCATTTGGAGATCATTATGAGTACATGTGGGTGCCACGGATGTGGTGAGGCTGGTTGTGTTGATTGCGCTAATGGAAACATTATTGAGCATATGGAAATATGCCCAGAGTGCAATGGTGAGGGAACTTACCTTGGAGATGAGCAAAGTGGCCTTAGTTGTCCATTTTGTAACGGCAAAGGCTTACTCAATGAAGAAGAGTGGTCTCAATATGAAAAATGGCAAAATGACTTGAATGAAAAATCAGGCGTGCCAAAATGTTACTAAGTACATTGTTGTAACAAAAACTTAGCGAGCTTTTGTAGAAAGCAAAAGTTTGGGGAGTGTAAAACTTATCATAGTTTGCACTCTTTTTTATTTACCAAAATTTGTTGGCCCTATGGGATGAGGTTCGAACGGTTTTATTGCAATAAATATGCAATAATGGCAAATGTTTGATATACTGAAGTTATAAAATATAATATAAACATATATGAAAAGCTGGATATACATCTTAATTTTTTTGTTGATTGTTATAGTGGTTGGAGGTGTCATTCTATACAATGCAAAAACTATTAATGATATTAATAGTGAAACAGTTGTTGTAGGGAAAACAAAAATTGATAATCCTCGTCTTGAAAGAGCACTTGCAATACAGGAGGAGAGACAACAAGAACGTGAAAGTTTAAATAATGAAAATTTTGAAACAGAATATAAGTCTTATGGTTCAGATATAGGTACTCCCAATACTGTTTTTGTTGATACAGATGAATGGAGTATGGAGCAACATGATGAAGTTGATTTTTCATTCACCTATCCAAACGAAGCTAAGATTACTAAAAATATCGGTTGTTACAGAGTTGAATATAATAAAGGATTTGTATTGATGATTTTACCTGTTGATGGGGAACGAGAGCGATGTGGAGCACGTACTGGTGTTGCTGATATACCAGAAGATGCATATTTTACAGATAAATTAACAATTGATAATGTTGAATATGAATTTGATGGATTTCGTGCAGTATATGAAGATGTCAGGCAATATAAGGATGGTTCTTCAAAAATAAATATTAGCTATGATTTTCATCATCACACACATTTAAAACCAGATCATTGTAATGAAGAT
>JAOZNB010000096.1 GCA_029933995.1 Candidatus Moraniibacteriota bacterium
AGCATTTGAATAATATTGAAATATATTGTAATATTATAAGAGTATATTATAAATTAAGAATAAACATATAATTAAAAGATGTTATGGATGAAATGACAAATAAATCACAAATAAATGTGACACAACAAAATGCTACTACACCAGCAGGACGACCAGTAAGGCCAGGCGTTAATACTCGAGGGTACAGACCAGTAAGACCACAACAAAAAGTTGTAGACAAGAAGACACAGCGGTTTAAGTATGGACAAAAACAGCCTCCACAAAAAAAGAAGTCAAAGGCAGATTTTGCACGGTCAGAGAAGACAATTACAATTTTGGATAAAATTGTAACAGCATGTGTGTTCATGTTATTTTTTGGATTGCCATTATTCTTTATGAATATGACATATCAAGGAATTTCATTTGAAAAACAGTACTATTTTTATTTTTGGATATTTCTTGGAGTAATTACATGGGCTACTCGGGGTATTTTGGGTGGTAAAATTGAGATTCGTAGGACACCATTGGACATTCCATTGGGTGTATTATGGGGTGTATATCTTTTAGCAACGATATTTTCTGTTGATAAATACCATAGCTTTTTCGGATTTTTTGGCAATCCTATAAATGGTTTTATAAGTGTAACATCTTTGATTTTGGCTTATTATCTTGTTGTATCATTTGTAACACAAAAACGAGCAATGATTATGTGGTGGGCTATTGTTGCAAGTGGAAGCATTGTAATTATATGGTCATTTATGGCGACAATGCGATTTATACCACAGAATGTTTTGGAATACATTGTACCTAGTTTAACAGGGTCATTTACATCTCTAGCAGCTTTTCTCGCTATGATGTTGCCAATTTTTATTATCTCAGTATCTTTGGCTGATGATTTTGATGAAAGTAAAATAAAGGCAAAATTGATGACAGCAGGCTTATTTTTAATGACAGTTTTGAATGTTGTTACATTATCATTACTATTTGGTTATGTGAGGTGGTATATTGTAATTGCTGCAGTGGCATTGCTATTGGTATTTACTATTAGTCGATTTGTAGAAGTTTCACAAAAAGCATCAGCTATGGCAGTATTTGTATTTTTGATTTTGGTAGGATTATTTATTTATGATCAACCTATATTTACAAGAACTGCTATACAACCAGAAGCATCTATTAATTATGGACTATCTTTTGATATCGTAAAGGATGCAATTAAAAATAAGCCTATATTGGGTAGTGGCCCTGGAACATATGGATATGATTTTTCCTTGTATCGTCCAAAAGAATTAAATCAAAGTGGGCAATATGATATTAGATTCTTTTCTGATAGAGGAATTTTATTAGAAGGTTTTTCAACGGTAGGGCTTTTGGGCGTTATTGCACTTGTTGTTGTATTCTTGACATATATTAGTACAGTTGTACATGCGTTTATGCGTTCGCAAGACACTAAGATAAAAGCGGTTTCTTTGGGATTATTCGTGATGTCAGTAATGGCATTTTTATACGCATTGTTGTGGTCTGTTGATGGAGTAATTATTTTGTATGGTATTTTAGTTGCTGGGTTAACTATTGGATTATTACGTGTTGGAGCTACTGATGGAAGTGATAATAAATTAACATTGTCAATGACATCAACTCCACAAAATGCATTATCATTTGCATTTTTGGCAATACTTGTTGCTGTAGCTATTATATTTGGCTTTGTAACACTTGGTAAGATGTTTGTTGCAGATATGCATGCTGGAAGCGCTTTGAAGGCGCGTGCACAGAGTAACTTTGAAGAATCATCAAACAAGTTTATGCAGGCAGTAAGTATGAATGGACAGGAAGGAAGGTATTTCACAATTATTAGTCAATATGGACTTGATCTGGCAAATATGGAATTAGCAAAGGGTGGAGATGCTAATAATGATGTTGTTGCTCAATATATAAATAGTGCCACAGGAGCGGCTGCAGCTGGGCGTAATTTAATGCCAAATGATGTACTTTCAAATGAAACGGCTGGATTTATTTTTGAAAATAGTGGAGGCTATGTAAATGGTGCGTTATTGTCTGCGATGGGTGCATATGAAAGAGCTCGTGAACTTGAGCCACAAAATCCATATCTTGATATTGCTGTAGGTAAGTTGAAATTGATGGAAGCTCAAACAAAGGGTGAGGATGCTGTAGAGGAGAAAAATGCGTTAATTGAAGAGGCTAAAATTTTATTTGAAGAGGCTAAGTCTAAGACAACATTTGAGTTGGATGGTAGAGAAATAAGTGTATTTGCACCAGCATATTATTATATTGCAATTACGGAGGAAGCGTTAGGTAATACAGATGATGCAATTAAGGCTATGACGACAGCTTTACAAATTACACAATTAGATAGAAATTTATCACAACAACAGTTGTTGTCACGACAAATAAATTATGGATTTAATTTAGCTCGTTTATTACAGGTCAGAGGTACTGATGAAGATAATAAAAATGCGGAGAACTTATTATTACAAATTATTGGTGTAAATGATCAGGAGATTAATTCTCATTTGAATCTTGCTCTTTTGTATGAACGTACAGATAGAAATGATGATGCTTTAGCGGAATACAAAAAGATTTTAGCAATGCTTCCGGAAGAAGATGAAAAATCTCGTGAGAATATTCAAAGTTTAATTGATACAATTGAACAGGGAGGTAGCAATATAGATATATCAAATAAAGAAGGTGTTGAGGATGGTATGTCTAATGATAATACTGAGATGAATACTGAAGTCGAAGAGGAAGTGAAACAGATAACATTATTAATTGTTGGTGGTAAAAATAGTGAATCTGATGCAGCCGATGGATATGCTTTGTTTGCACAAGAAAGCTATGAATTAACACAAAATGTCCGTAGTGAAGATAGAAATATTGATGGTGTTGTTGTGATGTATGGAGGTGATGTTGATAAAGTTGATGTTCGCAATATTGAAAATACTCTGAAGACAAAATTTGATAATGTTAAATCAGAGAGAAATGATGAAGAAGTGTCAACATATAATCATGATGTTGTTGTGATTATAGGTACTGCTGATAAGGATGAAGAAGAGGTTGAAGAAGATGTTGAAGAGGATGATTCATAGTATAAGTTGAATTGTGTTAAATCTTCAATAAATGAAAAACGACAAGTTTATGTGCAGACTTGTCGTTTTTGTATTGACTAATTTGTATTTTTCATTATAATAAAATGTATTGCGCCATTAGCTCAGTTGGTAGAGCAGTTGACTCTTAATCAAATGGTCGGGGGTTCAAATCCCTCATGGCGCACAAGAACTTAAGGTAATACTCTATTTCCATGCCTCGGTAGCTCAGTGGATTAGAGCAGCGGGCTTCTATCCCGTTGGTCGGGGGTTCGAATCCCTCCCGGGGCACAAAGTAGTATTTATAGAATTAGTGGAAATTATATGTTTATTTAGGTTCTGTAATGGTTAAGAATAGGGATGAGAAGTTTATGCTCGGTAGCGAAGCGGACGGGTAAATCCCTCCCGGGGCACAAAGTAGTATTTATAGAATTAGTGGAAATTATATGTTTATTTAGGTTCTGTAATGGTTAAGAATAGGGATGAGAAGTTTATGCTCGGTAGCGAAGCGGACGGGTAAATTCTTTTTAGGACACAAAATTATATTGTAAAGTTAAATATAATACGATTCAAAAAACATCTGTATGCAGAGATGTTTTTTTATGATAATATTAAGTAAATATTAAAATAAAAAAATGGACATATATCATATCATTCAAAGTAAAGTACAAAATATAGCCATAGTAGGAACGGATATAAATTATTATTTTTTATTATTTCCATTACAATTTTAGTTGCGTTTTTTTTTACGTTTTTTTGTTGGTCTTGTATTAAAAAAGGCAATCAAAAAAGAAGAATATCTAAATGAAAAAGTAGTAAGAAAAATAAAAAATCTTATATCAGCCATAATTGTTTTTTTTGGCATTATGGCAGTTCTCATTGTTTTTGCATATAGTGATGGTATTTTGTGGCAAATTATCTTTAAGAGGATAGTTACAATATTTATTATATATTTTACTTTTGCTATAATGTCTATAGGAAAGTCTGTGTTTATAGTTTTAGCACATAGGAAGGGTGCTCATTTTGTAACACAACAAACATTACCACTTTTTCACAATCTTACAAATATTTTTGTTGTAATTATTGTCACATACATTACATTTGCATTTGTTTGGGGTGTTGATATGACAGCACTATTGGCATCATTGGGCATTATTGGAGTTGCACTATCATTTGCGGCCAAAGATACAATAGCAAATTTTTTATTAGGTATTTTTATTATGGCAGATCAGCCATATCAAGTTGGTGATTTTATAGATCTTGAATCAGGCGAGCGTGGTGAAGTTGTTGATATAGGAATACGTAGTACACGTATTTTGACTATGGATGATATAGAGATTATTATACCAAATTCAATTATGGGAAATACACCAGTAGTAAATGAATCTGGAGGACCATC
>JAOZNB010000019.1 GCA_029933995.1 Candidatus Moraniibacteriota bacterium
GCAAAATCATCATCTCGCCCAAGTCCCTCAAGTGTTTCATGCACAAATGCTGTTATAGTACCAGAATGAAATGCGGCACCAGTCCAAAATATAACCATTCCCATGCACGCACCAAAAAAATTCTGCCAAATTACATAACTAAATGCTGATATGACCATCAAAAATGCTCCAAACATTAAAGCTCGCTTATGTCCAAATTTATCAGATAAATATCCACTAGGAATTTCTACGACAAGTGAAACGAAAGCTGTAATAGATGCGATGATGCCAATTTGCACAAGAGTTACGCCCGAAACCATCGTTGCATAAATTGTAATAATTGGTAAGTACGGACGTCGTTCAAAAATGCCCCTGACGTAATACAATCGTAAATTTCTCTCTAACCCTTTTTTTATATAATTCATACTTATTTCTCACCACTTTCAAAATCAATTTCTTTCACTTCAATTGCTCCATCTGGAACATAAAACATTGTCAAATCTGGTTTTCCGTCTGTTACTACAAGTTCATAATATGATTGTGGGTAAAGTGCACTCTTTTTTGTACCTGTCAAAGAATAAACATTTGTTTTATTTACTTTTTCATATTTACGTGCCTCCATATGTCCATTAAATACTCCTTCAACACGATATTCATTCAAAATATCCTGCAGCTCATCAGAGTTTTTAATTGACTGTTTCATTCTAATTTTACCCTCATCATTTAAATCTCCGGGTGTATCAGACTGAAATACTCCATGATGCATAAACACAAATACACGCTTATTTGTTTCTAATTGTTTCTTAAACCACTCAATTTGTTGCGACGGCACGTTTCCTCGAATATAAGAATTCCCCTCTGGTGAACGTGGCAAGTTGTCATCATTATAGTTTGCATCGAGAATTACAAACCGATAATCACCAACATCAAAAGTTTGATTGATTGATTCTAAATCAAGAATTTCTTTGAATTGTTCTCTTGTAACACTACGCAAATCATGATTTCCTATTACCCAATGCAATGGTACATTTATTTTTTTCATTTCCGCCTCAACCAATTCAAGTCCCTGCATGCCTACAAAAGCCTCGTCACCAGTACCCTCAATCACATCACCGAGATGCACAATAAATTCTGGTTGAAATTCAAGCATCTGTTCTGCAAAATTATCAAGCACTTTTATGTATTTCTCATTAAGATAACGAGGTGCATCATCTGATTTGTTCGTTTTATCAATACGGTTTGGATGTACATGCGTATCTGTTATGACTCCAATTCTTATATCCTGCCCCGTTTGAAGTTTTTTATGCCAAATAGGAATTGCATCATAAATTCTTTTTGCTTCTACCAAATTATTTTTTGTATCTATATCAGCATTAAACTCAATTGTTTTATAGTAAACAAATCCAATGCAAAAAATAATAATTGTAATACTAACTATATATATTATTGTTTTCTTCATATATTTTATATTAACAATTTATATTTCAGTTTCCGTGTCATGTCCTGATTTATCTCCCGTATTTTCAAAATTTATTTTCTTATATTTTCCTGTGTCTACATCAACATAATACATATCCGTATTTATATCATCATTTTCAATCACCATACTATAAAATGCACCTGGAAATGCCTCACTTTTTATTGTTCCTGGTAATGCATAATAATCAATACCATCTTTTTGGATGTGTCTTTTGTATTCAATGTGACCACCTATTGCACTAACTGTATTATATTTATCAAGTAGCTTTTGTATTACATCACCATTATCCAATAGTCCTTCAGGGCTTCTATCTTTTATATCATTTTCAACAAACGGTGGTTGATGTATAAAAACAATTGTTTGTTTATTTGTTTGTAATTCTTCTTCTAAAAACTCAATTCCAGCCTGTGCCACATGTCCACGAATATACCTACTACCACCTGGCACAACGTCAGTATCATCTGGGTAAAAATTGCCATCAATGATAATAATTTTATAATCACCAAATTCAAATGATTTATTTAAATAATCAATTTCTAAAGCTTCTTTATATTGTTCTTTTGTTACGCTACGCACTTCATGATTTCCAGCTACCCAAATAATAGGTATTTCCAAGACCTCAATTTTATCTTGAACAAGTCTTAAACCATCTGCACCCACAAAATCTTCATCGCCAGTTCCTTCAATTATATCTCCTGGTACAACAATCACATCTGGTTGAAATATTTTCATTTCTTCTACAAATGCATCAATAGCATCTCCATATCGTGGTTTCAAATAACGCTCAGCATCTGGACCTTTTACAGATTTATTTGTACGAGATGGATGTACCTGTGTATCTGTGATAATTCCTACTTTCAATTTGTCTACTGAAGTAATCTTTTTCTCCCATATAGGTAATTCCTTTATTTGTTGTATTTGTTTTTCTTGTTGTTGTAACGATTGTTCCGATACGGTAGCGCATCCACCAAATATAATTGGTAGAGATATTACTAAAATTGATATTATTTTTTTCATATACGACTACAAATATTTATTTTTCATTTTCAATATTATTGAGCACCTTTTTCACATCACCCATCATTTCATCATCTAAAATTGATAAAGTTACTACTTGTGGATTTTCTTTTTTTAATTTTTTCACAATTGCAGCTACTTCTTTCTCTGTTTTTTCATCAATTTTACTCACAATAATCCATTCTGGTTTTTTCAAAAGTTCTGGATTAAATTCTTCCAACTCTGCACGAATGGCCCTGTAGTCAGCAACAGGATCAATACTCATAGCATCAATAAAATGAAATAATACATGTGTACGCTCTACATGACGAAGAAATTTATGTCCCAACCCCTTACCCTCAGCTGCTCCTTCAATAAGACCTGGAATATCCGCTAAAATTAAGTCATAATAGACGCCTAAATGTGCCTCTAACGTCGTAAACTGGTAATTTGCTACTTTACTAGATGCATTAGTTAATTCATTCAATAAACTTGATTTACCGACATTTGGATAACCCACAAAACCTATGTCTGCAATCATTTTTAATTCCAATCGTAGCTGAATTTTATCTCCCGCCCTTCCTAAATTTGCATGTTCTGGTGTTGTATTTCTACTAGAGCGAAAATGATGATTTCCAAAACCACCTCTACCACCCTTTGCAATAATAACATCCTGACCAACCTCAACAATTTCATATTCTTTTTCATTTGTCAGATCATGGGCAACAGTTCCTACTGGTACAGCAATAATAACACTTTCACCACCTTTACCTGTACGCATATTTTGTTCACCATCTTTACCTACACCAGCTTTAACATTTTTTTTGTGACGAAAAGGACGAAGTGCTCCCAAATCTGATACTCCCGTTAAAATAACATTGCCACCTCTACCACCATCTCCACCTGTCGGACCCTGCTCAAATTTAACACGTGAAAAACGAACAACACCACTGCCACCATGTCCTGCTTTTGCTTCAATTGTTACGTCATCAATAATCATGTGTAGTATTTTAGTATATTAATAAATAGCATTAAAACATTATCTATTCAACAATGAAGACTTATAAACTGCTGGCTCATACGCTTGTGCACGCACAATCACAAAATTTTGGTCACTCTTTTCTGCAAGTGTGTATAATTCATCAACAAATGCCTCTTGATCATAACCAAGTAATATAACATCTGGTGCGTGATCACGAACAACAAGACATTTGTCATCATCTCCATAACCCAAAATGATATCATCAATTACATCAATTTGCAAGAGCTCTGCCACACGTTCACATTCATGACACTGTGGAGCATGACCTTTTACGATTTCTACAGTTTTATCACGAGCAACTACAGCAATAATTTTATCTCCATGTTCTGTTGCTTGTAAAAAAAGTGAACGATGTCCATCATGCACACCATCAAAGGTTCCAAATATCATTACTGTTTTCATAATTTTATTTTTTATTTTTTTATATTCTATTCAGTTCTGTCTACCCACCACTGTCCGTCTTTATCAAACCACCAATTATCTGGATGCCTCTCAATTAATTGCTGTCCTAATTTTTTACCATTTTCTGTTTTTAATCTTTTAAAAGTAAGATCAATCCAATGTGCTGCACGAGTATTTCCTTTTTCTTGTTCATCCCTTAGCATTGCCAACCATTCCAAGTTATCTGCTTCTTTTACAATTTGTGATTCAATTGTTTCTCTAACTTCTAGTTCTTCTAATTTTTGCTTTATATCATCACCAAATGAAACCTGACCAAATGCATCTTCAATAGCAGCCTCTTCATCTGTTTTTGTATATTTTTGATGTACATAATTAGCATCAGCTGTCCTTGCTTCTGCAAAATCATGAAATAATGCCATAACAAGAACTTTATTACTATCAACAGACTCATCCATTTGAGCCAACATGTATGCAATTATTGCCGTACGAAATGAATGCTCTGCCACATTTTGTCGTCCTGTTCCCAAATACCAAAAACCACTTCGAGGTGTCTTTGCTAAAATACCCGCCTCATAAATAAAATCTGCGCTACTCTCAAAATTAAGATTCTTTTCTATCATGAAATTCTGCTTGAAATTTATACTGTTTACTAATTTTTTTTAAATCATTTAACTTATGCATAATTTCCTGAACTACCTGTTTAGAATCTACGCCCGCATTAATTTTTAACTCAAGTACTGGTGCTTGATTTGCCCTGAGAACTAGTAACCCTTCAACATTTTCTTGCGACAACTGTTGCAAAACTTTAAAACTTTCACTATCAAAATTAAATTGATGAATAATTTTATCGTAATTATTTTGTGATTGCTCCAGTTGCTTTGTGTCTGCAATAATTTGTCCAATTTGATTCATTGGCAAGCCCTTATCTAACAAACTTACCATTTCTTGAGACAATGCCATAACACGCTCGTCATCAGCAACATCACCACTAAGTGCAATGGTATAAGCTGTATTAATATCATCAGCATCACATTTATTTGCAGTTATGTATGTCAGTAATTTTTGTTCTAAATTTTCTGCTTTATTTTCTGCTGTATTTTGATTACCAAATTGTGATTCTTGAACAACCATAATTATATTTTATTATTTATTAATCACTTATTTCATCAATATTATCACCCTTTGGCTTCATAAGTGGAAATAATGTTACTTCTCTGAGAGTTTTATCCTCTAAAAATGCAAATAGCCTTTCTCCAACTCCAAACCCACAAGTTGGTGGCATACCATACTCCAGCATTTCCACAAATTCCCAATCAGGCATCATAGCTTCATCATCACCAGCTTTCAAAAGCTTTTCTTGTTCTTCAAATCTAGCCCGTTGATCAAGCGGATCATTTAACTCACTATATCCATTCCCAACTTCAGCACCTCCTATAATTATCTGAAATTTTTCAACCTGATCTGGATTATCTACGCTTCTCTTTGAAAGTGGAGCTATGAATGTTGGATGATTTATCAAGAATGCCGGACCACCAATATTTTTACGACAATATTTCCAGAGTGAATCAGTTAACCTTTCACGATTATCACCTTCATACTTTACTCCAAGTTCATCAAGCCTTGCTATCATTTCATCTCTAGTCGCTTCAATTACATTAACATCTGTTTGTTTTAACACTTCATCAACATAATCAATTTCTTTCCATTTATCTGCTAAATCAAATTTCAAACCTCTTGTTTCAAAATCAGTTTTTCCATAAACCTCTTTTGCAATATATCTATATAGCTCCTTTGTAAACTCCATTCCTTTTTTGTAATCTGCATATGCCCAATAAAATTCCATGTTTGTAAATTCCTGCAAATGATTTGGGCTTGAGCCTTCATTTCGAAAAGCTCTCCCAATTTCAAAAGTTTTTTCAAATCCAGCTGCCATAAGTCGTTTCTGCCACAACTCACCGATAGATATTCTCATATAAATATCCATATCAAAATCATTATGATGTGAAGCAAATGGTCGTGCTTCTGCTCCACCAGTGGTTACCTCAATTGATGGTGTTTCTACTTCAAAAAAATCTCTCTCCTGCATAAAATTCCTCATCACACGCCAAAATTTCGCACGACGTTTAAATAAATCCCGTAATTCAGGATTGAGTACCATGTCAACGTATCTTTTACGAAATTTTTCATCTTCATCTTTAAGTCCAAAATGTTCAACTGGCATACCGCGAAGCGTTTTTGTCAACAACTTCCACTCACTAACCATTACAGTTTGCTGTCCTGCCTTTGTTGTAAAAACCTTCCCCGTAATCTGCACAAAATCGCTTGCATCAACAAGTTTTGCAAATGGTTTATAATTTTCACCCACTTCTTTTTTTGAAATAGCAATCTGCATACGACCACTCTCATCTTCAATATCAGCGAAAGACAAATTACCGTGCACACGTTTTGACCTAAGTCGTCCACAAAGTACGACAACAGTCTCCTGTGCTTCCATTTCATCAAACTCACCCAAAACATCGCCCACTAAATGTGAACGTTCAGAACTAGATGGATACGATTCAATATTTCTTTCCTGTAATCTGATTAATTTTTCTTTTCGCTCTTCATATTCACTGATAATTGCTTTTTCTTCACTCATAAATTTATACAAAAGATTCATTATACTTCTCCTTACTATACCTCAAATATGCAAAAAAATCAAAAAATTAGCAGACAGTTACAATCATCCGCTATTTTTAATTTTTAAAAGTATAACATTTAAACAAACTCTATGCAACTGAAATAATATCATATTTCACAATTCCTCCTGGAGTTTCTACATCAACATTATCTCCATCTATTGCTCCTATAAGAGCTTTTCCGATTGGAGATTCATTTGAAATTTTTCGCTCTGCAGGGTTTGCCTCATTTGACCCAACTATTTCAAAAACGTATTCTTGTCCATTGGACCTTACAGACACCTTTGAACCAATTTGAACTGAATCATCATCGTCATTACGTTCCACAACTTCTACGTCTTTAAGCAATGCTTCAAGCTCACCAATGCGTGTTTCATTTTCTGCTTGTTGCTCTTTTGCTGCAGAGTATTCAGCATTTTCTGATAAATCACCCTGCTCTTTAGCTTCTTTTATATCATTAGCAATTTTTTGACGTATCGTTGTTGTACGTTCTTCAAATTCATTTTGTAATTTTTCCAAACCTTCTTTTGTAACTAATCGTGACATAATATTTCTTTTCTTACTAATTAAAAACATACGGTTTTCACGCATGTTTTTTCACTGTGCTTCCACTATATAATAAACCGATGCTTGCGTCAACTGTGTAAATAGTGGACGGTTACAACCGTCCACTATAATTACATAAATTAAAACCGAGCATTTTCATCTATAGTCATCTTCTTTTTGATTGAACGTCCGCCACGTCTTTTTAAATCTTGTGCTTTTTCTGTATCACGCCTAATCTGAACTTTTAATTCATCTCCAAGTATATCTATACAAGCCGTTACGCTTGGACTCTTTTCTTCTGCGCGATATTCAAACCCATCTTCTGAACGAACAGACACATTTAAATAAAACTCAGAATCTTTTCTCTGACTTACTTCAACACGTATATCTCTAACACTAGTCAATCTTTCAAGGGTACTTAATTTTTCTTCAATATATTCTCGAGTCACTTCATCAAGTGGGTCAATATTTTTATGATAATATTCTATATTCATATGCGTTTTATTATTACTAATTATACCTATCCACTTTGTGTTTTCTGGTAGTTTAAAGATGTTAATAGTTATTTAAAAACCAGCTAACACCACTTCCTCCTTTAATTGTACACCAAATTCATCACGCACGCGAGTCTTTGCAACAGCTGATAACTGCATTACCTGTTCTGCAGTTCCCTCATCCATATTGATAAAATAATTTGCATGTTCTACACCTGCTTGTATATCACCTATGCGTTTTTTAAATATATCACAAGACTCGAGTAACCAACCAGCAGGAACTCTATTATCACGAGATTTTTTGCCAGTATCTTTTTCAAACATTTTTTGCACATCTTCATCTACAATTGGATTTACAAAAAATGAACCAGCACTTCTTATATTTTGTACTTGTTTTGTATTTCTCTTTGCAATAATATTATACATCTTCATTTCAACTTCCTTTTTATCTCCAAGTGCAAAATCAAATGTTGTGCTAATAATAATATACTGAGGATTCTTCTTAAAAAAACTATTACGATACACAAAGCCACACTTCTCATTATCAAAAATTGCAGTTTCTCCTGTCTCAATATTAAACACATGCACCTCTCTCACAATATCACACATTTCTGTGCCAAATGCACCAGCATTACCACGCACAGCTCCACCAACTGATCCTGGTATACCTGTAAGATTTTCTCCACCAGTCAGTGAATTTTCTGCTGCAAACATCAACAAATCCATCAAATCAGTACCAGCACCACACATAAGATCTCCACCATGCAAAACCATTGAATTAACAGTTATTCGAATAACAATTCCGTTAAATCCATCATCAGAAAAAAGCACATTACTTCCGCCCGCAAATATAAAAAATTTCAAATCTTTTTCTTTCACAAATGCAAGAATCTCCTCAATATCACTCAAACTATGTGCCTCCACAAAATACCGAGCAGTACCTCCAATGTCAAATGTCGTGTATTCCTTTAATGAAACGTTCTCTTGTATGTTTAACATAATCTTATTCAATATTATTTAAATATTTTTCTAAAAATAAATTTCTGTTCATTCTTGCAAAATGAATATCTTCCTGGTTATCTTCTGCAAAATGTTCTTGCCACATTTTCTTATCAATCATACCCATATCTTCAAAACCTAATTTTTGTATTAATTTTGGATTATTTTTAACCATCTTTGATGTGGCTGTAACATATTCAAAGTCATTCTCTTTATCTAAAACACTGGCCAATTCTTGTAAACCTTGTAAAAAAATTTCTTTAAACTTCTTTACACCATCGCGACCCTCAAAGGTTAATTCTTCTCGACTTGGCACAATGTGAATATGAACTATTTTATTATCTTCTGAAATTCCATAAGATAATACTTCATTGATTTGTATAAATTTTTCATTACTAAATTTATTAATAAAACTACTCATCAAATTATTATATCGTTGTTGATCAACTTTTTTTAATTCTTCTACTCCCTCCTTAAGTAATTGTAAAAATTTACTTGTTTGTACACTTATACTATTAATAATGTTATCATCGCCCTTACGTAAAAATTCTTCAACACTACTAATATTTTTTGATATTTCTTCAAATATTTTCTTACGTTCTTTTTCTTCTAAGGCACTTACATATTCTTGTACATTTTCTGTATATTTGTCATAATCGTCTATTCTTTGTCTTTCCCTATCCATCTCCTCCGAATTATTAATATCTTGATTATCTGCATAAAACACATCTCGTATATTCTTTATAGAATCATCGCCATTAAAAATTGATTTATGCGTTTGTACATACTGTCTAGCATACTGTTTATTGTAATCATCAACAACATCTGGGTCATTTACCTCTTCAAACAAATGAACAAGATTGCCAAAAATTGGTGTTGATATATCCTCATTATCACAAAACGGCACTAATTTATATTCAATATGTTTATTGTTAATTTTCAATACTTGTCGACCCTCAATCTCAATTTCCTCTGGAATAATATGCTCACATTGATTATTTAAAAGATCTAAATAATACCGTTTCTCATTTGATAATTGTACAATATTTACAACATGTCCAACTGGATTGCCATAATACGATTTAATACCTGAATTTTCCAACAACTCCATACCCAAAAGAGTTGATCCAACACAATTAAAACTCTTATTTTCTCTCATATTTTTTGGGTATGAATTCCACCTTGCGCCCTTACTATTGTCAAAATCTTTTGTTACTTCATGAACTTGTTTTAATATATTTTGTATATAAGCTAGTTCTAATTCAGATTTTTTCTCAATATCCTCTTCTGTTACAATTTTTTTTACTTCGTTTTCATCAACACGCATACCCCATTCATCCAAAAGTCTTGCCGTATCATGCATTAAAGCCTGAAAAAGCCATTCTTCCATTTGTTCATGATTATAAGTATCAATATTCTCAGGAATTAATTCACCCTCAACAACTAATTCTGTCCATATCTGTGCAAATTGTTTTTTTTGTTCAACTGACAATTCCATTTCCATATTATTTTCACGCTCAAAACCATCAGCTAATTCTAATTCAGCTACTTTATCAAGGTCTTTTTGTGTTTGTGGCATTTTTTCAAAATCCATATAGATTTTTCTAAAACGTACTGGACAGTCATGACCGTCCACTACAGCAAGTTATACACTTTCCAAATATCTCCAGCTCCCAAGGTGAGAAATACATCATCTTTTGTAAGATTATTTTTCATCCATTCAACTAATTCATCTATTGTGTGGATATTTTGTTTTTCATCACAATCAACTTTATCTATCAAATCTTGTGATGTTATATTTCCACTTTTTTCTCTTGCACTTGTAAAAATATCCAGAACTATTACTTCATCCGCAATACTCAAAGCTTCTGCAAATTCGTCCAGTAATGCTTGGGTTCGTGAGAATGTATGTGGATGAAATGCTGCTATTACATTCTTATTTTGAAAAACTTCTCTAGCAGTTTCAAGTGTTGCTATAATTTCCTCTGGATGATGTGCGTAATCGTCTACAAGAATTGCACCATTTAATTCTCCTTTTTTTTCAAATCGTCTTGATGTTCCTGCACATTTATTTATTCCTTCAGCTCCTTTTTCAATTAAAATTTTGAGATCTTTCGACTCTATTTCATTTCGCTCAAGATGACAAATTAAAAAACTCATAAGCCACGCTGCGATGGCATTTTTTGCATTATGGAGTCCAAACAACTGTGTCTCAATTATATATTTTTCATCACGAAATTTTATAGTTATTTTTTGTCCATTCTCATCCGTCTCTCGTTTAGTAATACGACAATTATTTAATTCTCTTTCACCATAAAAAAACACTTGGCATTTAGCTGACAGAGCAACCTCTCGTACATCATCATCGTCACCGTGCGCCACTAGCACACCTCCCCGTGGAATACGCGCAACAAAATTTCTAAATACTTTTTTGTATTCTGAAAAATCTGCGAAAAAATCAGGATGATCAAAATCAACGCTTGTGAGTATCACTGAATATGGATTGTACAATGCAAGCTTATTTTGATATTCATCCGCCTCTAATACAAAATATTCTCCACTGCCCACATAAGCACCGCTACCCCACTGCACAACCTTTGAACCCACAATAGCCGTTGGCTCAAGTCCTACTGCAATAAAAGCATGTGCTGTAAGTGCTGTCACAGTAGTTTTGCCATGTGTACCACAAATCGCTACAGTTTTTAATTTCTCCGTTAATTCCCCAACTGCTTTTGGGTAACTTAAGGTTTTCAAAGACAATTTTTTAGCCTTTATTTTCTCAATATTATCATCACTAATTACAGTTGTGTACACAACAAAATCAATATCAGTTGTAATGTGATCTTCATCAAAAAAATTAAATACCTCTATATCAGCATCTAGTAATTCTTTTGTATAAAAACCATCTCCATCATCAGATCCTATAACTTTATGTCCTCGTTTTTTATACACCATTGCTAATGCAGAAGTTCCTGCTCCACCAATTCCTATTATATAAATTTTCATAATCCAAGCTATTCACTAATACTATACTGTTATTTTTCATCAATCATCTTCATCACACCAGCTGAAATATCCAAAGCTGCATTAGGGTGATAAAAATTATATATTTTTTCCTGTAACTGTCCTCGCAGTTCTTTATTATGCAATAATTGATCAATTTTTTCAAACAATATATTGGTACCTAGATTTGATTCTTCCAATACTAGTGCACCACCTATTTTTGAAATTTCATATGCATTCATGTATTGATGATTATTTGCACTACGTGCAAGTGGCACAAAAATTGCTACTTTGTGATTTGCTGCAATCTCTGTAATTGAATTTGCACCAGAACGTGACACAATAATATCTGCCACAGCATATGCATCAGCCATTTCTGTGCGATCCAAAAACGGAACTGCAACATAGCGATGTCTACCTGACTTAAATCCAAATTCAGCAGCTAACCTCAACACCTCACCATGCTGTTCTTTTCCTGTCACATGCAGAACTTGTGCAATCTTCGATAGCTCTGGCAAAATACGCACAATTGCATCATTAATTGCCTTTGCTCCCTGACTACCTCCTATAATAAGTATAGTTGGTTTTGATTCTGTAAAACCCCAGCGCTCATATCCACGTAATTGAACACCTTCCATCATAGCTGTTCTAATTGGATTTCCAGTTATTACAGTCTTACTTTCAATAAAATATTTTTTACTGATGGCATATGAAATAGCAATATATTGAGAAAATTTACCACATACACGATTTGCCCATCCAGGTACAGCATCCGAATCATGTGTAAGAATCGGAATATGATAAATCCATGCTGCAAACACAATTGGTATAGAAGCATAGCCACCCTTTGAAAAAACAGCATCTGGCATAAATATAAGCAAATGCCACAATGATTGTAATACACCAACTGGTATCCTAAAAAAATCAAGAAAATATTGCAATGAAAAATATCTACGCATCTTACCAGTCATCACATTTTTTGTTGGAATATTCATTTCTGTCATAGCACCTTCAGCTACTTCACCCATTTGTGATTTTGTCCCAATGTACAAAAAATCAATATCTCCATATTGTTTTTCTAATTCCTCTGCAACAGCAACAAGTGGGAAAATATGCCCCCCAGTTCCACCACCTGCCAATGCTATGCGTTTTTTTTCACTCATATTACTAAAATTTATAATTTTATTTTTTATAAGACTATTCTATTATACACCACAAAACCACTTTCTTTCAAATTTATTTTTCCAGCAATAAGTCACTATACGAAACTGCTATCATCTCATCTTGATCAATATGTAATAAATCTAAAAAATAATTACACTGTTCTAATAATTTATCCTTTCCCATGCTACCATGCTCGTCAATTGCCTCAATTTCAACAAAAGTACCCAGATCTTCAACTACATCAATATGAAATTTTACATTATCTATAAAATAAATTTCCCTTTGTTTGTCCACAACCACAAGGATTCCCAATGCTTTTGTTAATATTTCCTTTAGTGATGATTGAGGATCTGATTTAAATAATGTAATATTTGATTGTTTTGGACCTTCTGTATTTTCTCTTTCATAGTGAATTAAATGATTTTCTATATTTCCTTCTCTCAATTTTAAACGTCCTGACGTAGTATTAAAATAAGTATCTACTTGATGATCAATTCCTTTAAAATCAGCATTCTTTGATTTTAAAATTTCTCGAATTTCATCATGACTATTTGATTTTGCCTTAATCTCAATATTTAAGTGTTCCATATGATTTATTCTTTAGATTGTTTAGAAATATTTAAAAGTATGCCCACAGAAATAAGCGTAAACATAATTGACGTTCCTCCATAACTAATAAATGGTAATGGTATCCCAGTAAGAGGCATTAATGCTGTTATTGCTGCAATATTTATAATTGCCTGTCCCACAATCCAAATTGTAATTCCTCCAGCAATTAATTTACCAAATATATCTGGCGCACTTGCAGCTATTTTTAAACCACGCCATGCAAAAAGTACAAACAAAACAATTACACCAATAGCGCCCAACATTCCTAATTCTTCCGCAATGATTGCAAAAATTGAATCACCAACAGGCTCTGGCAAATACAACCCCTTTTGTTTACTATGTCCAAGTCCAATACCAAACATACCACCACTGCCTATTGCGATAAGTGCTTGTTGCACCTGATATCCGTTTCCTTGTAAATCAGATTCTGGATTTATAAAAGTTGTAAACCTAGCCATCCGATATGGAGCAACTGCAATCAAAACTATAATACCTGCAACGCCAAGTCCACCAATCATTGCAATATGCGACACACGAGCACCAGCAAGATAAAACATACCCACAGAAATAAATACCAGCATTGCAGCAGTTCCTACATCTGGCTGAAACAATACCAAGCCACATGCTATACCAATTATCAATAAAAATGATACAAGTCCATCTTGAAAATCTGTTATAATCTTTTTTCCCTTTCCCGCACACCATGCAGCTACATATAAAATCAGAGCCAGTTTCATCGCCTCCGCTGGCTGAAAAGACATCGGACCAATTCCAATCCACCTATTAGCTCCATAAACCTCTGCACCAACACCCGGCAATAAGACAATGAATAAAAGAAATAATGCTCCTGTAAAAATTAATAATGCCCATTTTCTATAAATATGATAATCAATATTACTAAATATAAATAATCCTATAAATCCCAGAACAATTCCAATCATCTGACGCTTGAAGAAAAAGTAAGGATCATCAAAGCGCACATCTGCATATACAATACCCGCAGACGCAATCATCAGCACACCAAAAAATGTCAAAATACCCACAATACCAAAAAGCATTTTATCTGATGCTCCTGCTACATAAAATATATTACGTGAAATTTTATTTTCATTCTTTTTTTTGGCATTAACTACCCTACTCTTTTTCCTTTTTTTAAACATCTTTACCATCATTACTATTTGCTTTGCGCCACTGATCAATTTTGCCATGATGTCCAGAAAGTAAAACATCTGGCACATTCCATCCACTAAATCCTTCTGGTTTTGTATAATGTGGATGTTCTTTATATCCTTCTACGCTATGCGATTCATATACAGTGCTCTCCGCATTGCCCAATGCACCCGGTAATAATCGTACTACACTATCAGCAACAACCATTGCTCCCAATTCACCACCAGTAAGTACAAAGTTCCCTATTGAAATTTCCTCATCAGCAATATTATCAACAACACGCTCATCTACACCTTCATACCTACCACAAATAAAGATTAGACTGTCATATTTCTTCAAACGTTCAGCATCTCTTTGTGTATATCTCTTTCCTTTTGCGCTAAGTAAAATAATTCGCTTACTCTCAATGTTATTATTTTTTACAACATCCTCAACTGCTCTATATATCGGACCAACTTGCATAACCATCCCAGCACCTCCACCATAAGGAGTATCATCAACTCGTCCATGTTTATTATCTGCAAACGCCCTTATGTCATGTACACCAAAATTAACAACACCCGCATCCTGTGCACGCCCCAAAATTGAGCCCTCCAAATAAGGCCTGACAATCTCTGGAAAAATTGTAAGTATATCTATTTTTTTCATATATATCATTGTAACACAAAAAACATAAGTAAAAAGCCCCATGATTAGTATTTACTAATCATGGGACAACTTTTCATTTCACCTCCTTGAGGGAACCATCTATTTGAAAAAAAATGGAACCCTCTTCTGTTTTATTTATGGAGACAACATAATCACCGATTGTGACATCTGCAAACTTAATATGCGGAATCACCAGACCAAAATGATCCTGAGTGATAATTGGTCCACGATATTTAGTTCCTTTGTGAATACGTGCATTAACCGAAGCTATTTGACGTTTCTTATCAAGTCCTTCATAAATATCTCTGATTTCTCTCATCAAAATATTTAGAAAATAATGACCATCAATAACACCAACTATACACTTACCATTATCAAATGTTTCACAATGACCATCCACAGAAATAACATGACCTTTTTCATCAGTCCTATATTCAAAAAAAGAATTGTTTTCTGATGATACCCATCGAAAACCTTGGCTAGATAACCATGTATGATGGATATGTAGTTGTTTATTGCCAAAAGCAAATACTTCTGCAGCATCGCCAAAAAATTTATTCTCCAAAAATCCTGCACTTTGTATATATGCAGAATGCAGCAATCTCACTGATTTAAGGAGCTCTCCATTAGCCAAGCTCAATCGCTTTTTTAATGGAGTTTTTTTCATAAATGTCTTTTTCCAGTTAAGATAACCTTCTGGATATTTTTGACGATTCAACTGCTCCAGAGCAAAACTGATATCTGCAGAACGTTCAACAGATTTTTTACTCTTTGACACATCAGGGTGATATATCTTTTGCAGTGTTTTTGACACACCCGAAATGAGCGTATCAATTTGCAAATCCGTTAGCCCATTTAATGCTTCGGGACTAAGTCCTAAAACATCAAATGG